>JAFAKI010000297.1 GCA_019235595.1 Mucilaginibacter sp.
ATCAGCGGCGATCACAATAATTACAATATCAGTTACCTGGGCACCCCTGGCACGCATCGCGGTAAACGCTTCGTGACCTGGCGTATCCAAGAATGTTATTTTTCCTTTGTCATCCGGCAATGTTACCTCGTAAGCACCAATGTGCTGGGTAATACCACCCGCCTCACCGGCAATTACATTGGTTTTGCGGATAAAGTCGAGCAGGGACGTTTTACCATGGTCAACGTGACCCATGATAGTTACGATCGGGGCACGCGGCAGTAGATCTTCCGGTTCGTCTGGTGTATCCAGGTTAGCCTCTTCGTCTTCCGGTTTCACAAACTCAACCTGGTAACCAAACTCATCGGCCACAATAGTTAAAGTTTCCGCATCAAGCCTCTGATTGATGGACACGAACATACCCAGGCTCATACAGGTAGAGATGATCTGCGTAACAGGTACATCCATCATGGAAGCGAGTTCGTTTGCAGTAACAAATTCTGTTACCTTCAACACTTTCGACTGTGCCTCTTGCTCTAATGCCAATTCTTCGGCACTTGCTGCAACGTCATCACGTTTTTGACGGCGGAATTTAGCACGCTGTGCAAATTTGCCCGATTTACCTGCACCGCTTAAACGGGCAAGTGTCGCCTTAATCTGGTCTTGTATTTCTTTTTCTGAAGGCTCTTCTTTAGGGGTGCTTGGAGCACCTCTTCTAAAATCCGGGCGGTTGCCACCTGCATTTTGATTCCTGTTACGGAAATCCGGGCGATTGCCGCCAGCGTTCTGGTTCGGAGCGCCATTACCACCTTGTTGCTGGTTACCCTGGCCTTGCTGCTGACCACCACCTTCTTTACGTTTTCTCTTGCGTTTGTGGTCGGCTGCACTATTAGCATTAGATGACGAAGCCACCGGCTGATTGCGTTTGGGCTCATTTACAGGCAATTGGATTTTACCAATTACATTCGGGCCGCTTAAACGCTGCGCTCTGGCTCTGATCACTTCATCTTCCGGTTCGCTTTCCTGGGCCGGTTCTGGCGCCGCCGGTTTCTCAACAACCGGTTTTACCGGTTCTTTTACGGGTTCCGGTTCGGTTTTTGCAACAGGAGCTGCTTTTACCTCTTCTTTGGGTTCCGGTTTTGCCGGTTCTTTTACAGGTTCCGGTTCTTTCTTAGCAACTACCGGTTCTTCTTTTTTCTCGGTACGATACGGCGCGTTCAGGTCTATCTTACCCACTACCTTCACCCCAGGAAGGCTCACATCGTTACGATCTTCGGCTTTTGTAGGCTCTGGCTTCGGTTTCTCAACCGGAGCTGAGAAGTGGCCAGTGTTCTTGATCAGTATTTCTTCATTCTCGAAGTCTCTTGAACGGCGTTGTTCAACAGGTTTTTCAGGAACCTGAACCGGTTCCTCCTTCCTGATCTTGCCGATACTGATTTGCTTGGCCTCTTCTTTAATAATTTTGTCAGCAGCAAATTCCTTCAACAGCGTATTGTACATATCACCGCTAAGCATGGCCATAGGCTGCTTATCGACCTTGAAACCTTTGGAGGTTAAAAAGTCAACGATGGTACCCATGCCAATGTTGAGTTCCTTTACCGCTTTTATTAATTTTATTCCTTTGTCTTCTGACATTTAATATTACTTTCTCTGCTTAGATAATGCAAAAATACGATTTTAATTTTGCTTATTCAGTTTATTCAAACTCAGCCTGTAGAATAGATAGCACTTCTTTAACCGTTTCTTCTTCCAGATCGGTACGTTTAACCAATTCGCCAACGCTTAAAGCCAATACTGATTTTGCAGTATCCAGGCCAATGCGCTTAAACTCGTCAAGTATCCAGCTATCGATTTCATCTGAGAATTCTTCAATATCCACGTCTTCATCCTGTTCATCAGCCTCGCGGTAAACATCAATTTCGTAGCCGGTTAGTTTACCTGCCAGTTTGATGTTATGACCACCACGACCGATGGCTAATGATACCTGGTCTGGTTTCAGGTACACTGCTGCTGTTTTTTTCTCATCATCCAGTTTAATAGATGTGATCTTCGCAGGTGACAATGCACGCTGGATGTATAACTGTAAATTATTGGTAAAATTAATTACGTCGATATTTTCGTTTTTCAATTCGCGAACGATACCGTGAATACGCGATCCCTTCATACCTACGCAAGCGCCCACCGGATCGATACGGTCGTCATAAGATTCTACCGCAACTTTTGCTCTTTCGCCCGGTTCGCGAACAATTTTCTTAATGGTGATCAAACCATCGAAAATTTCCGGTACTTCCAGCTCAAATAAGCGCTGTAAAAACTCAGGCGCAGTACGCGAAATGATGATCTTCGGATTGCTGTTCATCATATCCACTTTGCTCACCACCGCTTTCACGTTATCGCCTTTTTTGAAGTAATCAGCAGGGATTTGTTCTGATTTTGGTAACAATAATTCGTTTCCTTCGTCATCAAGCACCAAAGTTTCCTTTTTCCAAACCTGGTACACCTCGCCGGTTACGATCTCGCCCACACGGTCCTTATATTTTTTAAAGATCTCGTCTTTCTCCAACTCCAGGATCTTTGAAACCAGCGTTTGGCGCGCGGCCAAAATAGCACGGCGGCCAAAGCTTTCCAGGGTGATCTGTTCCACAAACTCATCACCCACTTCCAGATCCGGATCATATTTGTGTACCTCAGCTAATTCAATCTCCAGGTCATCGTCTTCAGAAAAACCATCTTCCATTACGGTACGCGTGCGCCAGATTTCCAAGTCACCATTGTCCGTGTTTACGATCACGTCACAATTCTCATCGGTACCATACTTTTTCCTGATCATGCTTCTGAAAACGTCTTCCAGAACACTCATCATGGTTGGGCGGTCAATGTTTTTGAAGTCTTTAAATTCCTGAAAAGACTCAATCAAATTAATATTGCTCATTTTTCATTGAAATTATTTGTTCATTAAGGTAATGAAGCTATCATGGGCTTTAATTTTTATTTAGCTGCCCATGATGGTTACTTGAATGATATTAAAACTTTTGTTTCTGTTATCTGTGTCAAAGGGACAACGCTTTCAATTGTTTCAGCCTTTTTCCCTTTTTCTTTTTTTGTTTCTTCTATTATCACGGCATCTTCGGTTATCCCGGTCAGTTTGCCTTCTCTTTTGCTACCATCAATCATTTTGATAGCCAATTGTCTGCCTACATTTTTAACATACTGGCGGGGCAATACCAACGGCGCATCTATACCTGGTGAAGATACCTCCAGGTTGTAAGCATTCTCTATCACATTCTCTTCTTCCAGGTGAAAGCCCACATGCCTGCTGATTGCCGCACAATCGGCAATGCCTATGCCTTTTTCACCATCTACCAGTATCACCAGCTTGCCGTTCGAGTGCATTTTAACACTCACTAAAAACAGGTCAGGTCTATCCGCGATCTTTTCCTCAACCAGTTGTGTCACCCTCTTTTCAATATCCATTTGTCTGTTCTTTTGGGCTGATGATTATACAGGTAAAATAAAAGAGGGGACTACTGCCCCCTCTATTTTCTTTTAATTACGATGCAAATGTACAAATTATTATTTAAAATTCAATACCTCGACGCATTTAATAGCTAAAAACCAAATCTTTATAACTCAAACTTCTCAACTTTTTCTTTCCCCGGATATATTGCCAGGCGCTTGTTCCTTCATCATGTCTTAGATATCTTAGAAAATAAACCTGCCCCTTTTTGAAAGTCGTATCGGGAGTGAATATTACCAAACTGTCCTGCACAGCATATTTGCCAGGTTGAACATTTTGATAATCCTTCATATCGGTGTCGGCAGGCATTTTATAAACGGGGAGTAAACTTTTCCAGGCTTCACTAGCTGTATCGCGACCGATATCCGCTATGATTGCCTTGTCAAATCCGGCAATTTTTAATGAGCGGTTGTTGTCCGTCAAACTGATTTTTACATCGACTGGCTTGGGATGATTTGAACATCCGGTACAAATTATTACCGCCAAAAACAGGAAGGCTATTTTCATTTTTAGATCAAGCTAAGATATCTAAAATAAGATGACTTACGCGCTTAGAGATTCATTGCAGAGCAGGAGGCACCTACGGAGCCATAAGACCCTTTGTTTTTTCTATAAACAGGAAGCTCCTACAGAGCTAAATCCAAAAGATGATTGACTCCATAGGAGTCGCCTGTTTATAGAAAAAATTGAATGAGAACCTTTGGCTCCGTAGGTGCCTCCTTTCTAAAGCGATTTCCCTGTGGTATATTCGCAACATGTCCGATTTCAGGCTGGAAGTTTTTTACACGGTTGCCAAACGACTGAGTTTTACCAAAGCTGCAGCCGAACTGTTTATTACCCAGCCCGCCGTAACCAAACACATCCGCGAACTGGAGGATCAATATAAGGCCAAGCTATTTGAGCGTAAAGGCAACCATATTGCATTAACAGAGGCCGGCGAATTATTTCTTCATCATGCTGAACGGGTTTTTGAGCTTTATAGAAATATCGAGTTTGAGATCAATGCCTTAAGCAAGCGCAGGGAGGGCTTATTGCGCATCGGCGCCAGTACGACCATCGCCCAATACATTGTAGCGCCACTACTGGCCAGGTTCCGGGGCAAATATCCTGACGTGCAATTAAGTCTGATGACTGGGAATACCGAACAAGTAGAAAAAGCGTTATTAGCTAAAGAGATAGAGATTGGTATTATTGAGGGTTATTCCAAAAGCCCGGAGATCAGTTACCATGAATTTTTGAAAGATGAACTCGTCCTGGTATGCAGCAGCAAGCACCCACTGGCCAATAGAAACTCTCTAAGGCCGGATGAGTTAAAAAATATTTCCTTCGTAGTGCGCGAGCAGGGCTCCGGAACATTGGAGGTAATCGACCATGCGCTGAAAGAGGCAGGTATTAATCATTCTGAATTAAAAGTAGAAATCCGCCTGGGGAATACCGAAAGCATCAAATCCTATTTGCTTAATTCGACGGCGATGGCTTTTGTTTCTGTGCATGCTATTACTGACGAATTGAAACGGGGCGATCTGAAAATCATCGATGTAGAGAATCTGGCCATCGAACG
>JAFAKI010000031.1 GCA_019235595.1 Mucilaginibacter sp.
CTCTTATCGTTTTGTCGCTGATAAGTTTTAGAGTTCATTCTCAGCAATTATACGTTGGCACCAATTATCACCCCCACGATGATAAAAATTTTCAAAAATGGAAAAGTGATATTGAATTAATGAAAAATGCCGGATTCAAGGTGGTGCGGATGGGACATTTGGCTTGGGACAGTTATGAACCATCGGAAGGCCATTTCGATTTTAAATGGTTTGACACAGTGATGAACTTAATGGATAAAGCCGGTATCAAAGTGATTTTAGATATTGCTATTCGTCCTGCACCCATCTGGTTGCACCATAAATACCCCTCAATAAATATTGTTGACGCTAATGGAGACATGCATTATCCCAACCATCGTTATATGGAAGATGTGGGTGATCCAATGTATCAGAAGTATGCTATCCAATATGCAGATGCGCTTACAAAACATTATGGCAAACACCCGGCTCTTTTAGCTTTCGGTATTGACAATGAATCCGGAGATGGCCCGATTTCCTATTCCGAGACAGTGCGGCAGCGATTTATTACCTGGTTAAAGGATAAATATTCAACTGTTGAAAATTTAAATAAGGCGTGGGCAACGCAACGCTGGTCAAGAAGGATCAACCAGTTTGAAGAAATTGGTTTGCCCGTGGCGACCCACGATACTGATGTGCCGGAACGGATGCTTGATTTCAGGCGTTTTGTTTCTGACGAGGTCAACGGTCTGCTTTTTAAAGTAATCGGAGTGGTTAATACCAACGCGCCGGATGCCTTAACCAATACCAATGCTTGGTATTATAGCCCTCTAAAATATTTTGATTATTCAACGATGGCGTATTCAGGTAAAATGACACGGGAAGGAGCCGGCTTTTATCCCGGAAATTCACTGACAACGAATTGGGGTATTATGAATGCATTGTTTGGAATTTCCCGGATTCAATTTGAAAGCAAGACCCCCTTTTGGTGCAGCGAATTTACGACAATGACGGCAGTGCCCAACTCCATCAGAAAATCGGCCTATGCCACCCTGATGTATGGCAATCAGATGGTTTGCGGGTGGACCTGGCAAAGCATGCGGGCAGGGGAAGAACAATACCTGGAAGGGATGCTCGATTGGGATGGAATGCCCAACCGTAAATATGATGAATACAAGAAGATTGCTACTGAATTTAAAAAAATCGGAAAATTCTTTCCTTATAGACCGAATGCAGAAGTTGGTTTGGCATTCTCGTTTCCAAGTCAGATAGCCAGCAAATATTTCCCTGAGCGGCATGATGACCAATTGCAGGCATGCTGGAATTTATTTTATCAGCGGAATATGGATGCCAATGTGGTTGAGATCAGTAAAAGCCCTTTAAATTATAAATTACTAATTGTGCCCGGCGTTACCGTTATGGATTCGCTTACGGCAAAAAAAATCCGGGAATTTGTTTACAACGGCGGAACGGTGATCATGACTGCGAATTCTGCCGTGACAGACGAAAGCGGACAAGTTTTTTCTTCAACTCACCCCGGTTTGTTAGGAGATGTTTTCGGGATCCGGGTAGCGGGATATGAAGAAACCGAAAACTTTAACGAAATATCACCCCGCAATTTTAAAAATAAGGATATAGAAGTGAACTATGGCGGGAAAAATATTCAAACTGAATCCACCCGTTTTGATGTAATTTACCCTAAAGGCGCCAAGGTGGTTGGAAACATAACGAGTTTAGACAGAAACTACCCGATTATAACTACTCATAAATACGGCCGTGGCACGGCGATTTATTTAGGATTGCCTTCAAAAGCCGCATTAATGGAGCCATTGGTTGATAATCTTACAAGTTCGCTTTCTATTAAACAAGGCCCTGCGGTGCCTGAAGGGGTGATGGCCCGGTTTATTGATAAGAGCCACATCCTATATTTAAATCTCACTGGAAAGCCACAGAGCATCGATCCCAAACAGGCATCGAAAAGTATATTGTTTGATAAGGAATACACGGGAAGCTTTTCACTCCAGCCTTTTGAACCGGAGTTTATTGAATTAAAATAGATTCGAGAGGCGATAACGTCCATAATTCATCAGAAAAAACTTTATGAAAATATTTGCCCTGGCAGCAATATTTAGTGGCTGGCTCACTCATTCATTTGCGCAAATACCCATGCCGCTATACCCAGATAAAATCCCCAATTCAAAACCTGCGCCTTCAATCTATCGGGAAGGACTTAACGAATGGCGCTGCGTCACAAACGTTTCTATCCCTACGCTTACGCCCTTTTTGTTAAAAGACGGCTTGACACACACGGCTGTGTTAGTCATTCCTGGTGGGGGGTACTCAGGCGTCGCTACAGGGCATGAGGGCGATTCAATAGCATGCGCTTTCAACAAAATCGGTGTTAATGCCTTTGTATTGAAATACCGCCTGCCCGATGACACCATCATGATTGACAAAACCATCGGTCCGTTGCAGGATGCGCAATCGGCGTTGTTAATGATACGTGAAAACGCAAACCAATGGAATATAAATCCGGCAAAGGTGGGCGTGATCGGCTTCTCGGCTGGCGGACATTTGGCGTCAACCCTAGGTACACACTTTAATAAGCCGGTCATAAAGAATGTTGGCAAAATCAGCCTCCGCCCTGATTTTATGGCGTTGATATACCCGGTTATCACTTTCGGAAAATTCGCGCATATAGGCTCACGCGAGAACTTGATCGGCAAAAATCCATCGCAACAACTTATCGACCTTTATAGCAACGAAAAGCAAGTAACCGGCGCAACGCCCCCTACTTTCCTGGTGCATGCTGAAGACGATAACGTTGTTCGTGTAGAAAACACCCTGTTGTTTTATGATGAACTGTTGAAAAATCAAGTTAAAGGTGAGATGCATATCTATACGAGTGGCGGACATGGTTTTGGTTTGTACAATTCGACTACTCGCGATTACTGGTTCGACAGGTTGAAGGAATGGATGGATGCTAATGGCTGGTTGAAGTAATCGCCCGAATATGGATGCAAAAGCTTAGGCATCAATCAAAAACGTTAAGCTTTTTGCATGTTGGACAACTGGTATTAGTGAAATGCCAATTTAAATGCTGATAATAGAAATATAGTTTGGAGACAATAAGAAATCGCACAAAAGTATGATACGCTTATATTTTTTTCTCGGGCTGATGCTTACAACAACGGCCGCTTGCGCACAATTGGAAATTGCAAAAGTGGAAGAAGGTGTTTTGAGGGGGGCTTATGAGCAAGGCCTGTCCATTTATAAGGGCGTACCTTTTGCAGTGCCGCCGGTGGGTGAGTTGCGCTGGCGTCCTCCGCAGCCGCCGGCGAAATGGCCGGGTATACGCGATGCAAAAAAATTTGCTCCTGCGCCCATGCAAAGCGGCAACCCACTATCCGGTAAAAGCGAAGATTGTTTGTATCTCAATATCTGGTCTCCGGCTAAATCTGCCGGTGAAAACATGCCTGTTTTGGTGTGGATACACGGCGGGGCGTTTAATGCCGGAGCTACCTCTGACCCTGCTTACGATTGCGCGGAACTTGCTAAAAGAGGTCTTGTAATGGTAAGCATTGCCTATCGCGTCGGGCAGCTTGGCTTCCTGGCCCATCCGGACCTTAGTGCCGAAAGTCCTGAGCATGCTTCGGGGAACTATGGGTTACTTGATATGATCGCAGCTCTTAAATGGATTCGAAAAAACATTGCGGCATTTGGTGGTAATCCTGAAAAAGTGACGATTATGGGCGAGTCGGCTAGTGGTATTGCCGTAAGTATGCTTTGTGCGTCGCCATTGGCTAAAGGATTGTTTAGAGGCGCCATTTCTGAAAGTGGCGGTTCTTTCGGCCCTGCACGCCGTGTTATGTATCCCGGCGAAAATTTGAAACGTTTGCCGGATGCGGAAATGGCAGGCACCGACTATCTAAAGTCCACAGGGTTAACCTCGATCGCCGATTTGCGGAAGGTTGATGCTGATAAACTACCTTCAATTCGCGGGCTTGCCTGGCCCATTATTGACAGTTGGGTAATACCGGATGACCAGTACAAGCTATATGAATCCGGGCAATTTAACAAGATTCCAGTCCTCATAGGATACAACTCCGATGAGGGAGCCAGTTTTTCACCGCCGAAAACCAAAGAGGAGTATGAAGCCGGGTTACATAACCGTTATGGTAAGTTTGCAGACACACTGTACAAAGCATAGGTGCGGGCCCTGTTCAGAAAACGGCGCGTGACCTTACTCGTGATGCCGCTTTTGGCTGGCATACCTGGACCTGGGCCAGATTGCAATCCGAAAAAAGCAAATCGAAAGTTTTTTTCTATTATTTTGACCGGCACCCGGATTATCCGCAAACATCTGACAGAGCAGGTTACGGTTCGCCACATGCACAAGAGGTAGCATATGTCTTCGGCCATCTTAATGTCGGCAATAAAGAAACTACCAATACAGATATCGCTATATCAGATGCCATGGGCACTTATTGGGCCAATTTTGCCAAGTACGGGGATCCCAACGGGGTAGGGTTGCCGAAATGGCTTCCTTTTGACGGTACTAATCCGGCGGTAATGTACTTTGACCAAAAACCACATATAAGCACAGTTCCCAGTGTTTCATCCTTACATGTGCTCGATGCTTATTTCAGATGGCGGCGTTCTCCTGACGGGGAGTCCTGGGCGAAATAACAGGTTCTGGGATTATTTGGACCTTAACGCTTACTCATCAGCGTTAACAAGCGGATTTAAAATATCGGTGCCGCCGCGAACAGTTATTTATATAGTTGCAGCGAGAAAGACGTGATCCTGGAAGTATTCGGTATAAATTTGATGGGCGGGTTCAATAAAAACCCGTCCATTCTATTCCGGTTGGTTTTAAGTGCTTTATGAAAAAATTTTGATCGCATTCGCGAAGGTCAGGCCATCAGCACCTTTTTCAGGTAACGAAATAAGCAGGCCATTTTCATTTCTTTCAAAAGTTAATGACTGTTTTGTTGGCAACCATTCTACCTTTTGAATTGGTTTTGGAAAGTGTTCGCTATTCTTGGCCAAGCTTTTTATGACCAGTTTTCCGTCTTCGGGCCAGCCCATTGCGGTTGCATAGAGGGCATCGCCTTTTGTTGCAAAGCGAATGTCTTCATGTGTAAGCTGTTTGCCTTTTCCTTCATTGAAGCCGGGGCCATTCAATTGCGCAACTGCTTGTTGTGCGGGTCCTTCACCAAATATTTTCCATGGTCTTGTCCCATAAATACTTTCACTGTTTACTTTCATCCATTTGCCGATCCCATCAACTACTTTTCTTTCTTTTTCGTCTATTGTCCCATCGCCGCGAACCGGAATGTTCAGCATCAGGTTGCCATTTTTGCTGACAATATCAACTAATGTTTGAATCACGGTTTCGGTTGTTTTGTATCCACCGCGTTCATATAATGCACGATTATAGTGCCAGTCACCTATACAGGTGTCTGTTTGCCACGGGAGTGGTTGAATTTCGTTGGCGTGGCCTCTTTCAAGGTCCCAAACCATTGCCTTGCGTTGGTTCTCATCTAATATTTTTGCATTAACCACGGCGCGAAGCTCCCCATGCTCTTTAATGCTCTTGTTATACAAGTGAGCAGCGATTTTTAAGCCGACATCGCTAACAGGCCATAGCGGCAAATGCGAATCATCGAAATAAACTACATCGGGGTTATATTTATTAATAAGCTCGATTGTGCGGTTGTAAAATTTTTCGCAATAGGCTTGCGACGGCCAGTACTTCTTATTTTCCCAATCCCAGTTCCAGCCCTGGCTCACTTCATGATTTTGAGCATACAATTCCTGTGGATCTAACCCGTCCCACCAGGCACCCTTGCCATTGGCTCTGGTGATATTGCCATCGTACGGAACACCTGCAAACGGGCCGCTTTTATCCGAACCCTGTGAGGTTTCGTAAAACATCCAGGCATGCGATGCGTGAACACTTACGCCAAAGGGGAGCTCATTATTCCGCGCTGCTTTTGCCCAGCCACCGATCAAATCTTTCTTCGGGCCAATTTTAGTGGAGTTCCAGGAACTCTGATATTTACTATCATATAAGTCAAAATTGTCATGGTGGTTGGCAAGCGCCATGAAGTATTTTGCACCCGCGCTTTTATATAAGCCTACTAATTCTTCAGGATTCCAGTTTTCAGCCTTCCATACATTGATCACATCTTTAAATCCAAACTTTGAGGGATGACCATATTTTTGAAGATGAATTTTATATTGCTCAGAACCTTCCTGATACATACCTCTGGCATACCAGTCACCGGCTTCAGGTTGACATTGCGGCCCCCAATGCGCCCACATGCCGAATTTGGCATCACGAAACCACTCCGGCGTTTGATAAGTTTGCAAGGATTCCCAGGTCGGCTTAAATGGTCCGGTTGCCGTTGGCTCATTTAATTGACTGTCATAAAAATTTTTGCCAAATGCCCTTGATAACCATAATGAGGACAGCGTGGCAGCCGTTCCTTTAATTAATGCTCTACGTTTCATTTTAAAAAATTTATAAGTGCTTATCAGTTGATCAGCTATTATTACAGTTCAAAGATTTTATCCATCAGAACCCATTTTTCGCCTTCTTTTGCCCAAGGCAACGGCTGCTGAAACTTCCACATCAATTGTTCCCATTCCTGGACTTTTTGATTAGAATTGTCCATAGCCGCTTTATGTTCGAAACTAAATTGATCATCAGTTTCCATGATCATGAACAGCCGGTTGCCAGTTCGGTGAATCTCCATATTGGTGATCCCTGAGTCGGTAATACTTTTCGTTATTTCTGGCCATGCGTTCTCTTTTTTATGCCATTTTTCATATTCCGCAATTAATTCCGGATCATCGTTCAAGTCGACAGCCAGGCAGTACTTTTTCATTTTATAGTTTTTAATAGTGACTGATTTTTTCAGGCAAATTCTATCATTGCTTTTATAACACCATTTGCGGGATTTAACCAGCCCTCAAATTCATCTTTCACCTGGTCAAAATCAACGCGGTGAGTGATGTACGTAGTTGGATCGACTAATTTTTTCCTCATCGAAGAAATCACGTGTTCAAAGTCTTGTCTTGTCGCATTCCGGCTGCTCATCAGCGTTGCTTCTCTTTTATGAAACTCAGGATGGCTGAAACAAATGTCTCCCTTTTGGAGCCCGATCAATACATATCTTGCTCCATGAGACATATATTGGAATGCATTGTTGATTGCTTTTAAGTTTCCCGTTGCATCAATTACAACTGTTGGCATATCGCCGTTGGTGATTGATTTCAGTTGCTCCATAACATCAGCGTCCATTGCATTAATAGTGTACTCTACTTTCAATTTTTCTTTGCAAAATTTTAAACGGTCATTGTTAACGTCGAGGGCTATCACTTTTCCTCCGGCAATCCGGGCAAACTCCATTGTCCCCAATCCGATAGGCCCCGCTCCAATTACTAAAACAAATTCATCTCTGGATATTTCGGCTCTTCTTACCCCATGCGCGCCAATAGCTAAAGGTTCAATCAATGCTAATGCATCAAAACTCAATCCTTCACCATGAACTAAAGAATAGGAGGGAACAGAAAGGTATTCAACCATACCCCCATCCTGATGCACACCACATACTTTTATCTTTTCGCAGGCATTTTGTTTTCCATTACGACAAGCAACGCACCTGCCACAATAGAAATATGGAATGAATGTAACAGGCTCCCCAACTTCAAAGCCCGACGCATTGTCAACAGCAATTAATTCGCCCGAAAGCTCATGACCTAAAATGCGTGGGTATTCAAAATAGGGTTGTGTCCCTTCAAAGGCGTGCAAATCAGTGCCGCAGACTCCGATTCGTTTAATTTTGATGATCGCTTGCCCCGGTTGCAATTGAGCCTGTTCTTTTACACTATATTCAAACTCGCCGGGTCTTGTGCACACTAAAGTCCTCATTTTCATTCTATAATTTAAGCTGTAGTTGTTTGCTGAAGGTAAGATGCAAAATTCAATTCAATCAAATCGTTGATTTTCAATTCTTGCCAAAATTCCAATGGAATATTTGTATTAACCATGCGGAGATTGGATTGTACCCGGGCTGAATTTGTTGTGTTTAAGGCTATGCTTTTGACACCCGGAACATTTAATGAAAATTGGACACAGGCATCTGAAGGCATGACATTGAACTTATTGCATTTTTCAAAAAAATGGTCTCTCCATTGGTACAAGGCATCATTTTGTGAAGTGCCCTTTTCAATCAGCTTGTAGTCGAAGTAATTACTGCCAACAAGAAAACCGGAATGAAAAACTGCGGAATTAATCACATACACACCATTGGCCTCCATTTCTGTAATAAAATCCAGTAGTTCTTTTGGATGACTTTTAATAGTCATGCTATTGCCGATCATGATCCAATCCAATTGCACGTCTTTAGCAATCCTCCTGATTATTTTCCAGTCTTTGGCACCGACACCAATAAATTGTACTTCCCTGCGTCCCTTTAAATTGTGCAAAGCATCATATGCTTCAAGAACGTCGTTGTACAGTTTC
>JAFAKI010000419.1 GCA_019235595.1 Mucilaginibacter sp.
GAAAGTATCGCTAAAGCCCAGGCAGATAATCAGAAAGAAGTGAGCACCGCTATCGGCGAAACATTAAATATTGTTTCGCATATACAAGAGATACTCAACATACAACGCCAATCAGTACGGAATCATAACGGTGCGCATGAACGGAAACCGGTAAACCTGGGCAGCATTATTGACGATTGCCGCTCGATGCTCTTTGCCTCTTTTGACAAGAAGGGTGTAAAATTCAATGTGAATGTAAAGCCGGGTAATTACGTGATCAAAGGCGACCATACCAAGCTGATGCAGGTAATGCTGAATGTGATCAAGAACAGCCTGGAGGCGATTGACATGGAAAGCGACAGCAAGTTTATCTCTGTTGCAATGGAATCAACCGGTGAGTATATTGTATTGAAGATCGCTGATAACGGACAGGGCTTTGATAAGAAAACCAGTGAACATTTCTTTGAACGCGGTTTTACCACCAAAAAGAAAGGGACTGGGCTTGGATTGTACAATTGCCGGTCGATAGTAGAAAGCCACGCAGGGACATTTGATATCAGTAGTGACGGTCGCGGACTTGGTGCGGTCACTACCATAAAATTTGCTTTACAGAATGCCTAAACTTTATCATTAGGATGTTGCTGATAGGTCAGCACAATTTCTTTAAACGCAAAAAGGCCTCCCCAGAAAGGGAGGCCTTACTATTTTATAGTAAACTAATGTTTACTTCTTTTCAAAATCTGAAGCTCGAGGCAAAACATCACCCATTTTACCCAGCTTACTGTTGTTTTTACTATAGCCTAAATAAATGAGCAACCCTATTACCATCCAGCCAAAAGCACTAGCCAAAGTAGGTAAAGGCAGACTAACGATCATAGCAAAACATATAACGGCGCCCAAGAACGGCACCACAGGCACCAGCGGCGTTTTAAATGGTCTCGGAAGATTAGGGTCTTTATACCGGAGAATCGTGACACCGATGCAAACCAGCACAAAGGCAAACAATGTACCTACTGAAGTCAGGTCGCCTGCAACACTTTCGGGAAGAAAAGCGGCGAACAGACCCACGAACACAAATAATATCAGGTTGCTCTTGTAGGGAGTTTTGAATTTGGGATGCAAGTCAGAAAATACTTTTGGCAACAAGCCATCGGTAGACATGGTGTAGAACACACGCGATTGGCCCAATAGCATCACCAGGATAACCGACGAGAACCCAAGCAGGATTGCCACAGTTACCAGCGTTGCCAACCAGCCGTAACCTGCCATGTAAGTACTGATGGCATAAGCAACCGATGCTTCTTTACCTGCATGCATAAAATCCTGATAAGGTGCTACACCAGTTAATACCCATGAAAACAGGATATACAGAACGGTGCAAATGGCCAATGAGCCCAAAATACCAATAGGCATGTCTTTCTTTGGATTTTTAGCTTCCTGTGCAGCTGTTGATACCGCGTCAAAGCCTATGAAGGCAAAAAACACAATACCTGCTCCACGGAGTATCCCGCCCCAGCCGTGATGGAAAAAGTCGAGATAAGAGTATTGAGTACCATCAGGCAATGTTGCCGGAGGAGCGTTAGCAGGAATAATATATGGCGTATGATTGGCAGCTTTGATAAAGCCCCAGCCGATAGCGATGAATACTAGTACGATGGCCACTTTTAAAAACACGATGATGCCATTTACGATAGCTGATTCCTGGGTACCTTTCACCAGTAACAATGAAAGTAAAAGCAATATCACCAACGCCGGGATATTAATAATACCATGATGATGAACACCATTCATTATAGCCGATTCCATAGGCGAATGGCACCATTCGTAGGGTATTTTTCCGCCGACCAGCTTATTTGCGTACTCGCTCCAACTGATGGAAACTGTTGCCGCACCGAGTGCATATTCAAGAATAAGTGCCCAGCCGATGATCCAGGCCACTATTTCGCCCATTGTTGCATAAGCGTAAGTGTATGCACTGCCGGCGATGGGTATAATGGAGGCAAATTCCGCATAACACAAGCCTGCAAAAGCGCAGCCTACTGCAGCAATAACAAACGAAATGGTAACTGCAGGGCCTGCGAAACCGCCTGCTGCTGCCGCTGTCCTTACGAAAAGGCCTGCGCCGATAATTGCTCCAATACCGAGGGCAATAAGGCTCCATACACCAAGCGTGCGCTTTAGGGTGTGTCCGCCCTCTTCCGACGACGCAAGCAATGATGAAATTGATTTTTTTACGAATACACTCATTATAAGATCAGTTTTGTTTTATTGAGATAAAATCAGTTTTTTCCAAACGTACTTAATTTTATTTAAAATCTAAAGTAGCCATAAAACTGAGGGAGATTGACATATTTTTTAAAATATTCTATCATCACGTCTTTGCGAGGAACGAAGCAATCCCCGGTTGGCAGAGCAGCTATGCAAGCTCTACACCTTTCCCTT
Organism: Mucilaginibacter sp.; assembly: GCA_019235595.1. Lineage (GTDB taxonomy): Bacteria > Bacteroidota > Bacteroidia > Sphingobacteriales > Sphingobacteriaceae > Mucilaginibacter. The sequence continues at coordinate 2,422 of JAFAKI010000419.1, forward strand.
CGCCCTGTATAGTTTGGGATTGCTTCGTTCCTCGCAAAGACGTAATGGCACAAAAAAGGAGCCCATTCCTGAGCTCCTTTTAAATTTAGTTATTTCTGCTTATGCTTTCTTATCCATTTTAACTGTTTGTACATGCATTGACTGTACCTTGATCTCTTTTTTGATCTGATGATCCATGCTTGCTGATTTTTGGCTGTTGGCCGGATTTAAGTGCGGAGCAATTACCAATGATACGATCGACATCAATTTGATCAGAATATTCATCGACGGGCCGGAAGTATCTTTGAATGGATCGCCCACGGTGTCGCCTGTTACGGATGCTTTATGCGGATCAGATTTTTTATAGTACACCTGGCCATTGATCTCAACTCCCTTCTCAAATGATTTTTTAGCGTTATCCCATGCACCGCCGGCGTTGCTCTGGAATAAGCCCATCAATACCCCTGACACGGTTACACCGGCTAGTAGTCCGCCTAAAACTTCGGGACCGAATACAAAACCTACGATAACCGGAGTGATCAAAGCAATCAGACCAGGAGCCACCATCTCGCGTATAGATGCCTTAGTTGATATCGCAACGCATTTTTCGTATTCCGGTTGTGCTTTGTATTCCATAATACCCGGTATCTCGCGAAACTGGCGGCGAACTTCTTCCACCATCGCCATAGCTGCACGGCCCACTGCCGAAATTGCCAACGAAGAGAAGATGAAAGGAATCATACCGCCTACAAACAAACCGGCCAAAACATTAGCATGATAAATATCAATATGGTCGATACCTGCCACACCGACGAAGGCGGCAAACAAGGCTAATGACGTTAACGCTGCTGAAGCGATTGCAAAACCTTTACCGGTTGCAGCGGTAGTGTTACCTACGGCATCCAGGTTATCTGTACGGTGACGAACTTCCTCAGGTAAACGGCTCATTTCGGCAATACCACCTGCATTGTCAGCTATCGGCCCGAATGCATCGATAGATAACTGCATAGCAGTCGTGGCCATCATGCCCGCAGCAGCGATGGATACACCATATAAACCTGCACAATAATAGGAGCCATAGATACCAGCTGCTAACACCAAAATTGGCAATACAGTCGATTCCATACCCACAGCCAAACCACCGATAATATTGGTAGCATGACCTGTAGACGACTGCCGGATAATGCCCAGTACCGGGCGTTTGCCCATTGCGGTATAATACTCCGTGATCATCGACATCAAAGTACCTACTACCAAACCTACCAGGATAGCGCCGTAAACGCCATTGCGCGTAAAGTGTGAAGCACCCTCTTTCAAGGCACCACCTGCTTCGTCGCGGATCATGTGCAGATCATCAGCCGGAAGCATCCACTGTACTACAAAATAAGTGGCAATAGCAGTTAAAATGATCGATGCCCAGTTGCCAATATTCAATGCTTTTTGTACGCTATCGGTTTCGCTTTTTATTTTAACAAAGGCAGCGCCCACGATAGAGAATATCAAACCTAAACCGGCTGTCACCATTGGCAATAATACCGGGGCAATACCACCAAAGTTGTCGTGTGATACCACTTCACGGCCAAGCACCATAGTAGCCAGCATGGTTGCTACGTAGGAGCCAAACAAATCGGCGCCCATACCAGCGACGTCGCCTACGTTATCGCCTACGTTATCCGCAATAGTAGCGGGGTTACGCACGTCATCTTCAGGAATGCCTGCTTCTACCTTACCTACAAGGTCGGCGCCTACGTCGGCAGCTTTGGTGTAGATACCACCACCAACACGGGCGAACAATGCAATTGATTCAGCACCCAATGAGAACCCGGCAAGTACTTCCAGCGCTTTAGCCATTGCATCGCCATTCACATTGCCGCCAACGCTTTTTACATACATGGTATAGAATACAATAAACAACGAACCTAAACCGATGATGGCTAAACCAGCCACACCAAGTCCCATTACCGTGCCACCTGTAAATGACACCTGCAATGCTTTGGCCAGGCTGCTACGCGCAGCTTGGGTGGTACGAACATTGGCTTTGGTGGCGATACGCATACCGATAAAACCCGCAAAGGCCGATAAAAATGCACCGGTAACAAATGAAACAGCAATTACCCAGCTCGAGTTAGGCACGGTAGTACCGGACCAGGCGAGTAAAATTGCAGCGATAATAACGAAGTAGCTCAGAATTTTCCATTCTGCTTTCAGAAAGGCCATCGCCCCATCAGCAATGTGACCAGAAAGTTCGGTCATTGCGCCGTCGCCTGCGTCCTGTTTGGTAACCCACGAAGATTTACCAAGCATAAACAGGATGCCGATAAAACCCATAATTGGAATAAAGTAAATTAGGTTATTGTACAAAAAATCCATGTTAAAAAAATTGGTTTATAATTGATTGTATTTTAGAGTGCTTGCCCGCAAAAATAATTGCGGTAGGCAAAATAGCAAATTTAATTTCTTTACCAAGCATAGCCCGATTATAAAATTTTTAAATAGCTTAGGGGTTTCAACTTAATTAACTTCATGAAGGAAACGCAACCATCGCAAATGAAACACGAGCTTGGCCTGCTCGACGGTACCATGCTTGTCGCCGGGTCAATGATCGGCTCGGGGATATTTATTGTAAGTGCAGACATCACCCGTAACGTAGGTTCAGCCGGCTGGCTCATCGCCGTTTGGGTCATCACCGGGTTTATGACTTTAACCGCTGCCCTGAGTTACGGCGAATTGAGCGGCATGTTCCCGAAAGCGGGCGGACAATACGTTTACCTGAAAGAAGCCTACAACAAGTTGATAGGCTTTTTATATGGATGGAGCTTTTTTGCGGTGATACAGACGGGAACGATAGCGGCCGTTGGTGTGGCTTTTTCAAAATTTGCCGCTTATGTAGTACCAACTGCTTTAAAACCTTTCGTAAGTGAGGATAATATTTTATTCAGCTTTGCCTTTATTAAAATCAGCTCGGCTCAAATTGTATCAATCATTGTTATCGTTTTCCTTACTTATATCAATACACGAGGTGTAAAAAGTGGCAAGATTATTCAAACCACATTTACATTGGCTAAACTATTAAGCTTATTCGGATTGATTGTATTTGGATTTATCGCCTTAAGCAGCAACACCTGGCACCTTAACTGGAGTAACGCATGGACATTGCATAAACTTAATACCGACGGCTCGTTCGCAGAATATACTACTGTGGCTGCATTCGGCGCTATTGCCGCATCAATGGTGGGATCCATATTCAGCAGCGATGCCTGGAACAGCGTCACTTTTATTGCTGGTGAAATGCGCAATCCCAAACGCGATGTAGCGTTGAGTTTATTTTTCGGCACACTGATCGTTACGCTAATCTATGTTTCGGCGAATGTAGTTTATACCGCGGTTTTGCCTTTGCACGATATAGCTACAGCCGAAAAGGATCGTGTAGCGGTAGCTGCGTCACATGTAATATTTGGCAACGCAGGAACGATTGTTATTGCGCTGATGATCATGATCTCCACTTTTGGCTGCAATAACGGGTTGATTTTCGCTGGCGCGAGGGTTTATTATACTATGGCTAAAGATGGCCTATTCTTCAAAAAAACGGGCACATTAAACAAATATGCGGTACCGGAATTCGGTTTATGGATACAGGCTTTAGTGGCCTCTATCCTTTGCCTGAGCGGAAAGTACGGCGATCTGCTGGATATGATATCGTTTGTAGTGGTACTGTTCTATGTGCTAACCATTGTCGGTATTTACAGGCTAAGAAAAAGCCGCCCGGATATTGAAAGACCTTACAAAGCTTTCGGGTACCCGGTGTTGCCTGCTTTGTATATCCTGATGGGCGTAGCTTTTTGTATATTGCTTATCATTTACAAGCCTAATTTTACCTGGCCGGGATTGATCATTGTATTGATAGGCATCCCCATCTATTATTTTTCACAACGTAATACAACTAATGAGGATCAAAGCCTTACTGCTAACTAATTTTATACTGATAAGCGGGATTGCTGGTGCACAAACCCTGCAATCGCGCTTACAGAGTGCTTTTAATCGTTTACAGGCTGACAGCCAATGCAAATATGCTTCGGTATCGTTAACCGTATTGGACGCCAAAACCGGGGAGACCGTTTTTGCTGCTAATCCGAATATGGGATTGGCAACTGCATCAACGCTTAAGACCATTACTTCTATAACGGCTTTTAATATCCTTGGTAAGGATTTTCAATATCAAACCCAGTTTGGCTACAGCGGTACTATTTCTGCCGATGGTACTTTAAATGGCGACCTCATCATCAAGGGAGCAGGCGACCCTACACTGGGAAGCTGGCGATATGCTGGTCATCATGAAAATGAAATTTTGAGTCAGCTGGTAGCTGCTATTCAAAAAGCAGGCATAAAAAAGATTAACGGGCATGTAGTGGGCGATGATTCAATTTTTGGGACGCAGTCTGTCCCTGATGGCTGGATATGGATGGATGTAGGTAACTATTACGGTGCAGGTACTTCCGGCCTTTGCTGGCGCGAAAATCAGTTCGATATTAAGCTAAAAACCGGGCCTGTAAATACGCCAATCGGTGTTCTGCGGACCGTTCCTAATACGCCTTACCTGAATTACAAAAGTGAGTTGATGAATGCTCCGGCGGGTACCGGTGACGATGCTTATGCTTATTTAC
>JAFAKI010000082.1 GCA_019235595.1 Mucilaginibacter sp.
CCGCAGTTTGCTCGTTAAACACAAAGTTTACCGGGCGGATCATTAATATGGTGGATGTCGATTGTTGATTAGTCATTGGTCATTAGTCATTAGTCAGCGGTCATTGGTCATTGGTGAATATCATTAGTCTTCCGCTTTTTCTGATGACTAATGACCAGTGACCAATGACTACAATATCTTATCTCTTAATAAGGGCATACTCATGCAATGAAAACCGCCGCGGGCACGGGAAAGTTCCGATGACGGCATCAATATCAGGGTATCTTTCATGTCGTGCGGTTCGATCTCACCGTTCTCAAATTTTTGCAGAAGATCGGCCACTTTTACAATCTCAAATCCTTTTTTGCGGAATGCATCAACGGTCTTGTCGTTTCGGTCGTAACCTAATACGACGCCTTCTTTTAAAGCCAATAGGTTGCAAGAGTCGGTCCACTGCTCCCGGGCATCAAATGGGAATTTATCATTACCTGAATAGATAAATTTGGTCTTTTTACCACTTTCCAGATCATTCTCGCTGATGTCGCTCAATAAATCCTCCAGGCTTTTAAATATGCGTGGTTTGGACTTTCCTTTTTCAAATTGAATGATATCTGTTCTGTCCTTTTGCTTCTTTTCAGAGAACCATTTTACCACGTCGGTTTCTTCGTGCTTATCCTCCAAAGCAGAAAGAGAGCCCAGCATCACCCAAACATGCCGCTTTACCTGCGTAAAAATGGTGTCGATATGCATATAATCGCGCTTGTGAGGAATTTTGACGATGGTTACTTTTTTAACCACATCGTTCTCAAAAAGTAATTTCATCGCCTCGTTGGCCCCGCTTACCGAGGTACGCTCGCTGCAACCGATCAGTAAATGATTGGGGCTTACCATCATCACATCGCCACCTTCAAGCGTAGTTTTTTCGTCCTGTTCCTCACCGGGGCGTAAGAAATGATGCACCGTTTCAGGTATCTCTAGGATATTGTTCTGATATTTTGCAAAAAGCGGATGGTTAAAGAAAATATATCGCGCCAGCAAGGTTTCCCTTGCGCGAGCCTTTTTTGCGGGCTTATTTAAAAGCATATAATCGTTGATGGCTATGCCAATATCCCTTGAAAATATCAGATTAGGGATAGGGGCAAAGATCATCTCATCGTTTCCTAACGAGCCGGAGATAAATATTTTAGCAAGCTCAATAGGTTTGGTATCAATCAGTTTTTGTTGCAAATGATAGGTGCAGCCTTCAATAGCGCAAACAGAGGCAACCAGTTTTTTGCGGATATCATCTTCAATCAAAATATCCGCCAGCAGATTTTGCAGCTCAATCACTTTTGTAGATGCGTGAAAGCCTTTGTTATCAGGCTTAAAAAATGCGCGATCATGCTCTGATGAGTCGATCTCCTTGAGTTTGCCTTTTATTTTTTCCGGGTCAAGGAAATACATCAGCAGCTTGACGTAATAATCATACTCGTTACGACGCATGGTATCCAGGTGAACTATGTCTTCAAATAGCCAGTCTTGTGCTTTTGATGGTACTACTTTTCCCAGCCCACTGTCTGGACTGTGTATTAAAAGGCAACGCAGGTCGCCTATTTCGGATGTTACATCGATACGAAATTCGTTGTTCTTTTTGGTCATAAATGGCTACAATCGGCCACAAATCTACCTAGAATTATCTGAACTTAGAACCAGGAGCCAAGATTCAGGAATCAAGACTTTAAGTGATTAAATTATCTTTCTTTAATCTTGGTTCTTGTATCTTGACTCTAATAACTAATTTTGGCGGATGGATTTTATAATTGAAGCAGCTGTTAAAGCCGTTAAAACCCTATACCAAACAGAACTGAATGCCGCAGATATCAATCTGCAGCCTACCCGTAAAGAATTTGAAGGACAGGTTACGATAGTTACTTTTCCATTTACCAAAGTTTCGCGCAAATCGCCTGAACAAACAGGTGCGGAAATAGGAGAGTATCTTAAAAATGAAGTAAAAGAAATTGCAGGCTTCAATGTAATTAAAGGCTTCTTGAATATTTCACTGGCTGATAGTTATTGGCTCGATAAATTCTATACTGAAATTTTACCCGATGATTTTGCCGCTTTTAAACCCAATGGCAAAAAAGTAATGGTGGAGTATTCATCACCCAATACCAATAAACCGCTTCACCTGGGCCATGTTCGTAATAACTTGCTGGGATATTCGGTTGCCGAAATACTAAAAGCCGATGGTTATGAGGTAATCAAATCCAATTTGGTGAATGACAGGGGCATTCATATCTGCAAATCTATGCTGGCCTGGCAAAAATTCGGCAATGGTGAAACGCCAGAGTCAACAGGAGAAAAAGGCGATCACCTCGTGGGTAAATATTATGTGCTTTTCGATAAAGAATATAAAAGGCAGATTGACGAGCTGAAATCATTTGGTCAAACTGAAGAAGAGGCCAAAAAAAACGCCCCAATGATGAAAGAGGCGCAGGAAATGCTGCAACAATGGGAGGCCGGCAACGAAGATGTGATCAACCTATGGAAGATGATGAACCTTTGGGTATATGATGGGTTCGGCAAAACATATGAGGCTTTAGGCGTCAATTTCGATAAGTTTTATTACGAATCAGAAACGTACCTACTAGGAAAAGATATTGTTGAAGAAGGCCTTGAAAAAGGTGTGTTCTTTGAAAAAGAGGATGGTTCGGTTTGGATTGACCTTATTGCAGACGGACTTGATCAGAAGCTCGTACGTCGATCAGACGGCACCTCTGTTTATATGACCCAGGATTTGGGTACAGCTCAAGAGAAATATAAAAACTTCCATATGGATGAATCCATCTATGTGGTGGGTAATGAGCAGGATTACCACTTTAAAGTGTTGTTCCTGATACTGGAAAAACTAGGTAAATCATGGGCAAAGGGTTTATACCACTTGTCGTATGGCATGGTTGACCTGCCATCAGGCAAAATGAAATCGCGGGAGGGAACTGTTGTCGATGCGGATGACCTGATCGCCGAAATGGAGCAAACCGCCAAAGAGCAAACCGAGGCACTGGGTAAAGTCGAAAATTACAGTGAAGCTGAGAAAACAGAACTTTACCATACGATCGGTATGGGCGCATTAAAGTATTTCCTACTCAAGGTCGATCCTAAAAAGCGTTTGTTGTTCGATCCGAATGAATCCGTAGATTTCCAGGGGCATACCGGTCCATTTATCCAGTATACACATGCACGTATCCGTTCCGTGTTGAGCAGGGCAGAGGGTTTTGATAACCAAAGAATAGCTATTGAATCATTAGATGCCGAGGAAAGAGATCTGATTTTGATTTTAAATCAATTTCCGGAAACGATATCACAAGCTGCTTCAGGACATAGCCCTGCTGTCGTAGCCAACTATGTATACGAAGTAGCTAAGGCGTTCAATAAGTTTTATCACGAAAAATCGATATTACAGGCCGAAGATGAGACTACAAAGCATTTCCGCCTGCAACTATCGTCAGCAACAGCCAAAGTGATCAAAAAAGCAATGCAGCTGTTAGGAATTGAAGTGCCGGAGCGGATGTGAGTTTGCAGTTCTCAATGAGCAGTTTTCACACTGGGACTATTTAAACAAATTGGCATTTTGCATATAAATAAAACCTGCAAACTGCCAATTTCTATTTAAGTGATTTTATTGCTAACTGCCAACCGGCAACTGCAAACTGACTATTGCCAGTAACCTCTGTGCCAGGTATATCCGCGTTGGTTATGTTCCCAGCTTCCTCTTACATAAGTGCGGCCGGAACGGGCCCTGGCCCAATGTCCCCGGTTATGTACATAGTGACCGCTGGTATAAACCCAATCACCTTCAATCCATATAGCACCTGTATACGGTGGTAGCCCCGGATCATAATATACATCAGCAGGTTGGTCGACTACATAATATTCACCTTCACATGAAGACAGGAACAGGGGTGATGCCATCGCGGCGATCAACCCTATTTTTACTAAAGTTTTCATCTGTTTTCGTTTTAATAGGTAATACTATAGACAAACGAATACGGAGAAGGTTTAAATTTGCTTTAGGGTTTGAACTTGGATGAGACTGTAAGTTCTTTATTACCAAGTGTATAAGTGTAAAAGCCGTTACCTGATTTTATGCCCAAATGACCAGCAGTTACCATATTAACCAGCAAAGGACAAGGAGCATATTTCTGGTTGCCAAATCCATCATATAATACCTTTAAAATGGCCAGGCAAACATCCAATCCTATAAAGTCGGCCAATTGCAACGGACCCATAGGGTGGGCCATGCCCAGCTTCATTACGGTATCGATTTCTGCAACGCCTGCGACCCCCTCATACAGCGCATAGACAGCTTCATTGATCATCGGCATTAAAATACGATTGGCTACAAAACCGGGGTAATCATTCACTTCAACCGGGTCTTTCCCCAAATTGCGAGAGAGTTGCATGATTGTATTCGTGGTAGCATCACTTGTAGCATATCCGCGGATCACCTCAACCAGTTTCATTACCGGAACCGGGTTCATAAAATGCATCCCGATCACATTTTCAGGTCTGCCGGTTACCGCAGCAATTTGTGTAATGGAGATGGAAGATGTATTGGATGCAAGTACCACATCGGTTTTGCAAAAGCCGCTTAGCTGTTTAAATAGGCTTAATTTTATCTCCTTATTCTCTGTTGCAGCCTCGACAATCAGGTCGGCATTTATTGCACCTTCCCTCAGATCGGTATAAGTGATTATATTAGAAAGGGTAGAGGTTTTTACGGCTTCATCAATAGCCCCTTTCTTAATTTGCCTATCAAGATTATTAGCAATGATTTGCAGCGCTTTGGCTAATGATTCGCTGCTGATATCAACCAGCGAAACCTTAAAACCATTTTGAGCAAAGGTATGCGCAATGCCATTACCCATAGTTCCTGAACCGATAACCGTAACGTTTTGTATCATAATTGGTGTTTAGAATTGCACTAAGTTGAGGCAAATTCTTCAGATGGCAAAATATCTGCATTGATTACAAATCAATGTGGCTACCGGCGTCAATTATGGTTGTTTTGTCGATCATTTTGTATTCCGGAATATGACCCAGCAACGCAACACCTGTGTTTTTAAGGATGAATTCTTTGGAGGAAATATCTTCAACACCGTTAAAAATGATGCCCCGGATAGGTATGCCATAGCTTTTTAATGCGTGGATTGACAAAAGTGTATGGTTAATGCTGCCCAAATAGTTTTGAGATACCAGCACTACTTCTGTGCCCAGTTTTTTTATCAGGTCAATAATCAGAAATTCATTATTCAAGGGTACCATCAGGCCGCCAGCACCCTCGATTATAAGTGTGTTATCGGTTTTAGGCAGATGGATAGTATCTTGATCGATCGTTATTCCATCAAGTGCAGCAGATTTATGCGGTGAGAAAGGTTGTGTAAGACGATAACTTTCTGGGTGGATTTTGGTAATAGTATTAGATATCAGATTTTGCACCGTTAGTGAATCACTTTTATCCAAGTCGCCGGATTGTATGGGTTTCCAGTAATCGGCCTTTAATTTTTCGACTAATATCGCAGATACAATAGTTTTGCCAATGCCGGTACCGATGCCGGTTACAAACAAAGGTTTTTTAAAAGTCATTGAGTGTGTTTATGTAAAATTTCAGCCAGCAAAGTTATCTCATTATCGGTATTAAATGAATGCAAACATATTCTTAAACGTTCGCTTCCTTTTGCTACTGTTGGACTTAAAATTGGACGGACATCCAACCCCGCATTTTGCAACTCATTAGCTATATTTCTCGCCCTCTCATTACTGCCCACAACAAGGCACTGAATGGTAGAATCACTTGGTAATAAATTCCCTTTTGCAGCCGCTGTTAGCTTTTTAAAGAGGAAAATATTACTGCGTAGTTTCTCGATCTCATCAGTTGCCTGCGGCAGCATTTTATAAGCCATTTTTATCGAGGCAATCTGATGAAATGAAGCCGCAGTAGTGTAGATAAATGATCTTGAAAAATTAATCAAGTATTCCCTTAACGATTTACTACCTAACACAATGGCACCATGACAACCTAATGCTTTTCCGAAAGTTACAATCCGCGCAAAAACTTTGTCTTCTAAATTTAACCGGCTTATTAATCCGTTATTATATAGCCCAACAGCGTGAGCTTCATCAACTATTAGTTCGGCATGGTATTTTTGGGTGATAGCCAAAATTTCCTTTAAGGGAAGAGTATCACCGTCCATCGAATAGACGCTTTCAATTACCACATAGCAATTGCCTTTGGCGTGTATTAACTTTTCTTCCAGGCTTTCCACATCATTATGCCTGAAGGTATAACGGTTGGCGTAACTCAACCGTGCACCGTCTATTATGGAGGCGTGTACCAACTCATCCAAAATGATAGTATCGCCCCGTTGCGGTAAGGACGAAAATAAACCAACGTTGGCATCATATCCAGAGTTATAAATCAGCCCAGCTTCAGCATTATGATAATCTGCAATTTGCTGTTCTAATGTTTCCGTGTAGGAGAGATTGCCTGATAGGAGCCGAGAACCGGTAGATCC
>JAFAKI010000177.1 GCA_019235595.1 Mucilaginibacter sp.
CCAGAATGATAATACTCTTGTTGCACTTGGCGACGCCCACCAGGATTTACAGGAATTTGAACTTGCAATTGAGTTTTATGATAAAGCAATCTCTCTCAATGACAAAAACAGCGCAGCTTTCGTTAATCGCGGTAATTGTAAAGTTGAATTAGGGCTTAATGTAGAGGGATGTAAGGACTACAACAGGGCATTAGAACTTGGCGATACACGAGTGCAAGAAAATATTGATGAATACTGCAAACCACAAATTCCAAATTAACTCTCCGAAATCCGAAATCAAAACTTAACTTTGCCGTAATATTAATTCTCAAGGGGTGCCTTGCTTTGAGCGATCAAACTGAAAGACAGGCTGAGATCATACCCATTGTTTGAGTACTGAGTCTTGAGTCAAAAGTCATTAGTCTTGCATGCGGACTTCCGACTTCTGACCTCCGACTTCCGACTTAAACATACACCTGATCCGGGTAATGCCGGCGTAGGGAGAGGTAAAAAGTTAAGTGTACTTCGCGTTAACCCTGACACGAAGATGGTTTAACTACTATTTGTTTTACATTTTGAAAAATTTATTAACGGCGTTATTCGCCCTGCTGTTGCCTGTCCTGGCTACAGCCCAGTTTTCCATTTCAGGAAAAATCACCGATCAGCAAACCGGGGCTACACTGCCCGGCGCGACCATTTCCATCAACCCGGTGCTGACCACCGTTTCAGACGCACAAGGAATTTACAAGCTTAGCAACGTTCCAAACGGTAATTATGTACTTAAAGTAAGCTATATCGGCTATCAAACTTTTGAAAAGCAGGTTACATTAGGTTCCGACATCACGCTAAATGTTACCTTAAACACCAGCAACAAGTTAACAGAAGAGGTTACAGTAAGCGCCACGCGGGCATCAAACAATTCGCCGACGGCTTTTACCAATTTAAACAAAAAAGATATCGACAAAAATAACTCGGGCAGAGGCTTTGAATATTTACTAGAGCAAACGCCTTCTACAGTAGTTAGTTCAAATGCAGGTGCTGGGGTAGGTTATACCAGCATCCGTATACGTGGTTCGGACGCAACCCGGACCAACGTTACCATAAATGGAATTCCGCTAAATGATGCAGAGGATCAGGGTGTTTATTTTGTCGATCTGCCGGATTTGGCTTCATCGGTAGACAATATACAAGTGCAGCGCGGCGTGGGTACATCCACTAATGGCGCTGGCGCATTTGGTGCCAGTATAAATATCCAAACGACCACACGACATGACACAGCTTATGCAGAACTGAATAACTCGGCAGGATCGTATGGAACCATCAAAAACACAGTTAATGTAGGTACAGGCTTACTTGGCGGTCATTTTAGTTTTGACGGGCGATTGTCAAGAATAAACTCAGACGGCTATATAGACCGAGCCTTTTCTCATCTTAAATCCTATTTTCTGAGCGGCGCTTATTACGGTAAGAGCAGCGTGCTCCGTGTGAATATATTTTCCGGTTACGAGCAAACCTACCAGGCCTGGGATGGCGTGCCCGAGGATAGCGTAAAGTACGGAAATCGCAGATATAATGAATTGGGGAAAATCGATCCGCCCAGCAATAACTATTATAAAAACCAAATCGACAATTACACGCAAAACTATTACCAGTTGCTTTACAATCAGCAGCTTGGCAGCAAGCTTGCATTTAGCGGGGCATTGCACTACACCAAAGGCTTCGGCTATTACGAAGAATATAAAAGTGCTGACTCGCTTAAAAACTATGGCGTTACCCCGGTTACCATAGGTGGAACTACCATAGCAACATCAGACCTGGTGCGCCGCTTATGGTTGAATAATGATTTTTATGGTTTGACTTATAACTTAAACTACAAACCCGACGATAAACTGAACATGACCCTTGGCGGCGCCTACAATGAGTACAAGGGTGCACATTATAATAATCTTGAATGGACGCAGCAAAGCACCAACGTTCCGCCGGATTATGAGTACGAACGCGACCATGCTAAAAAAACCGACTTCAATATTTTCGGCCGCGCCGAGTACCATTTGGGCAAAGTACTGTTTTATGGCGATTTGCAGTACCGGCACATTTATTATTCATTCTTAGGGTTCAACGCTGCCCTGGTGAGTGCACAGCAGTCGGTTGAACTGAACTTTTTTAATCCAAAAGCGGGAATTACTTATGAGATCGATCAGCATAACAACGTTTATGCATCAATAGCCGTAGGCAATCACGAGCCTAACCGCAGCGACTACACCGGATCGTCGCCGCAAGGCCGCCCGAAACCCGAAAATTTGAAAGACCTGGAAATCGGTTACCGTTATAGCGAGCCCACGTTTAGCGCTAGCATCAATGGCTTTTATATGCTTTATAAAAATCAATTGGTGTTAACCGGAAAATTAGATACAGTTGGTAACGCCATTCGCACCAATATAAAAGATAGCTACCGGGCGGGCATTGAGGCCAGTGCGAGGGTGAAGATCGTCGAGCCGTTAAGCTGCTCAGTAAATGCTACTGTAAGCACCAATAAGGTGAAAAACTTCCCGCAGTATCTTCAAAATTATGACAACGGAACGCTCGATTTAGTTCAGTATAAAAAAACCAACATTGCTTATTCGCCCGATTTTGTCGGATCAAGCGCGATCAGCTATCGACCCGTTAAAAATGCCGAGATCGCGTTCATTAGCAAATACATGAGCAGGCAATACCTGGATAATACGTCGACATTGAACCGTTCATTAGATGCATACTTTGTGAATGATGTACGCCTGAATTATAACTTCAGCATAAAAGGCATTAAAAATGTTGGGGTTGGGTTGCTGGTTAATAATATATTCAGCAAGAAATACCAGTCGGACGGGTCAACCTCTCCTGATATAGAAGGCGGCAAAGTCGTAAATTACAATTACTTCTTCCCGCAAGCACCGATCAATTTCCTGGCTTCGCTGAACCTTAAATTTTAACGGCTATGCAACATTGGATAGCACTTTTTGAAGAACAAATCAGAGAAACCACCTGGCTGCAATGGCTGGCGGTGTTACTTGGTGTAGCGGAAGTATTGTATGCCCGCGTTAACAATATCTGGCTTTACCCAACTGGAATAGCAGGTACTTTGATATCCATTTACCTGTTATTAGTGGTACAACTCTATGCCGAGTCCGTCCTCAACCTGTATTATCTGGTAATGAGTGTTTATGGTTGGATCCATTGGGTAAAAAAGAAAAACGAACCACCGGTAAAAATAACCTGGAGCAATGGTAAAGAATGGATGATCAGTCTAACTATAACATTTGCTGGCTGGCTGGTTTTATATCTTTTACTCAAAAACTTTACGCCATCCAATGTTCCCATTTGGGATGCTTGGGTTTCATCAACCGCCTGGGCAGGCATGTGGTTATTAGCCAGAAGGAAGATAGAGAACTGGATATTTTTAAATGTTTCCAATCTGTTTGCGATTCCCTTGTTGTTTTATAAAGGATTGCCCATGTTCGCAGTACTCACTTTGTTCCTGTTTGTCGTTGCCTTTTGGGGATTCTTTGAATGGAAGAATATCCTTAAGAAAGAGAAATCAATTTTATCTGCTCATCCAGTAATATCAGCCTAGATATGGAAATTAAACACCCATCCTATTATTTGCTGTCTGATTGGGTAAAGGTTATTCGCAGCAGATCGGCCGAAGCTGAAAACATGGCCAAACTCCATCCCGATCAATTGTCTATTATTTACGAGCAAGGTTGGTTTAAACTTCTTGTACCAACTGTATATTCTGGCGTTGAAACCTCGATACCTGACCTTGTTCGCCAGGAGGAAAGCATCAGCTGGGCTGATGGCAGTGTGGGCTGGGTGGTTACGCTTTGCTGTGGCGCCGGCTGGTTTGGGGGGTTCCTGGAGGCTAAAAAAGCCAACACTGTCTTTAGCAATCCAAAGGTTTGCCTGGCAGGAAGCGGCGCGGCGACAGGTACGGCAACAATGACTGAAAATGGCTACATCATCAACGGTATCTGGAAATATGCCAGCGGCGCCCATCATGCTACGCATTTTACAGCCAATTGCATTATAAAAAAAGGCGATGAAACTGTACTTGATGAAGACAGCAATCCTTTGATTCTGCCTTTTATATTTGATAGCAAAGACGTTGAGGTTTTCCCGGCATGGAAATATGTCGGGATGATGGGCACAGGCAGTGATGCATTCAGGGTGACTAACCTTACGGTAAACGCTGATTGCTGCTTTAAGATCGATCCAAAGGCAGCATTTGTGGATAGCACACTATATCGATACCCTTTCCTGCAATTGGCAGAAGCTACATTGGCGGCTAATATTTCGGGCATATCGATTCATTTTATGGATCTCTGTGCGGAAATATTCAAGGAGAAATTAAGTGAAGACAAATACTCGGATGCCCAAAAGGGTATTTTAAAAGAAAACCTGACACGATTACATGATGAGCTGGAGATTGCAAGATTAGAGTTTTACATAGCCATTGATCGTTCATGGAATGATGGCAATGAGAAAACCTTGCAAGCTGTAAGTTTGACCAGCCGTAAACTCGCCAAAACAGCTCGTGAATGTGTAGACCAGCTTTACCCTTATTGCGGATTACAAGCGGCAAATCCGGATTCGGAGATCAACCGGGCATGGCGCGATATCCATACGGCCAGCCAGCATTCGCTGCTTACTTTTCCAGCTTTATAGATACTTAAATTTAAAATTACCATAACGCAAATTTCACATCGGATTTTAGTTGCATTGTTGATATTTGCGCTTTGATTAAACCCACCACAGATGAAGCTAAAACATCTATTTTTAATACCTCTCGCTGTTACTTCGATAACCGTATCGGCACAAACCGCAAAAAAGAAAACAATAACAAAAACTGCTAACGTCCCTGCAACTGCCACTAATACATTAGCCCGTCCAAAACTGGTAGTCGGCATAATGGTGGACCAAATGCGCTGGGATTTTTTATACCGTTATTACGACCGCTACCAGGACAACGGTTTTAAGCGCTTATTAAATGAAGGCTTCAGCTGCGAAAACACCTTGATCGACTATATACCTACCGTTACTGCTGCCGGCCATACTTGTGTTTACACCGGATCTGTACCGGCTTTGCATGGTATAGCAGGTAATGATTTTATTGTTCAGGCTACCGGACAATCGCTTTATTGCACACGCGATACCACCGTTAAATCGGTTGGATGTCCGCCGGCTTTAGAAGGTCAAAATTCGCCGCGCAACCTGCTGACCACCACTGTTACTGATGAACTGCGCCTCGCCACAAATTTCAGATCAAAAGTAATTGGTATTGCATTGAAGGATCGTGGTGGCATTTTACCTGCGGGCCATACCGCAAATGCTGCTTACTGGTTCGAGGATAAATCAGGCAACTGGATCACCAGTACCTATTATATGAATGAGCTTCCGCAGTGGCTGAAGGATTTTAACGATCAGAAACTGCCTGAGACTTATTTAAAACAGGACTGGATACCAGCCTATCCGATGGATTCTTATATACAAAGCACTGCTGACATTAATCGTTATGAAGGTAAATTTAAAGGGACGGATACGCCAAGTCTCCCTGTAAAAACATCAGCTTTGTATAAGAATAATTTAGGTTTGATCAGGTCGACCCCTTTTGGCAATACTTTAACACTAGATATGGCAATTGCCGCCATTAATGGTGAAAAATTAGGTCAGGGTGATATAACCGATTTCCTGGCAGTAAGCTTTTCAACTCCCGACTATGTAGGTCACCAATTCGGGCCAAACTCTGTTGAAATAGAGGACACCTATCTTAAACTCGACCGTGATTTTGCTTCATTATTTACCTTTTTGGATGCCAAACTGGGTAAAGGTAATTATACTGTATTCCTGACAGCAGATCACGGTGTTGCGCATAATCCTAATTTCTTAATTGATCATAATATCCCCGCCGGGATGTGGAGCGGCAATACAATAAGAGCCGACCTGAACAAATTTTTGCTGGATAAGTATAAAGTAGAGAATCTGGTGATCAGTTTTACCAATTATCAAGTTAATCTTAATTATGCTTCCCTCAAATATGCGAGACTTGACGAAGAGGCCATTAAAAAAGACTGTATCGACTTCCTAATGAAGCAAGAGGGCGTAGCTTATGCTATTGATATGTCAAAAGCAGCGACTGCCAATATACCGGATGAGCTGCGCACACGGATTATCAACGGCTACAATGTAGAGCATAGTGGCGTGATACAGATCATTCTGAAACCGGGTTGGTTTGACGCTTATGCCAAAACCGGTACCACGCACGGCACCTGGAATCCATATGATGCACACATCCCGCTGGTATTTATGGGCTGGGGCATTCCACACGGCCACCTGAACCGCGAAACACATATGACGGATATTGCCGCTACTATTGCAGCTTTATTGCACATACAGGCGCCAAATGGATGCATTGGCAAACCGATAGCCGAGGCATTGAAATAATTTGCAAGTTGCCTGAACCATGATTTTTCACGGATAATTGTTTTTTATTGGTGTTCAAGAGGGCTACGCCGTTTTCATGATTTTTTGATTTTCCTAATTCAGTATTGAAAGGGGTTACCGGAAGATAGACCAAAATAACCCCTTTTTGAAAAACTAATCTCTAATCACTGATTAGCTAATCTCTAATACCAAACTATTTGCTTAATTTTCGGTTGAAAAACAACTAGTCACCGATCACTGATTAACTAATCACACAAAAAGTGTCCTCTCATCACATCGTCCGGGAAAAACAGGAGCCTGCATTATTAGTGTTGGGCTTAGATACTTTTCCGGCCGAAATGCTTGGCCAATTGCTTGAATGGAATCCCACGGTGATCACCACAAGAGAAACCGCTCAACAACTGATAGATTTTGGCATTAAGATCGACTGGATCATTACGGACAACACGCACGATCATCTTCAATCTGATGTGAAGTATATGCCTACCGGCAATGACACACCCGCCGAAGCAGCTTTAAAATACCTGGTCACCCATGATTATCCTTCTGTAAACGTTATTTGCGATGATTTGCAGTTGAAAGACTATCTTTTTTTTGTTGACAAGATCTACCTGGTGATATTTCATAACGACCAGAAAATATATCCTGTACACTCAGGCTTCAGCAAATGGAAACCTGCCGGCGAAAAGATCGAAATATTGACTCATCCGCAGGAAGTCCGCTACAG
>JAFAKI010000294.1 GCA_019235595.1 Mucilaginibacter sp.
CCAGGCGTTCAGTTGAGCACCCAAATATTTCTCTGTTGATTTAGGCTGAAGGCCGAGAGAGTTCCCGCATAAATAAATCGAATCCTCCCCATTGTGCTGTGGTATCAGGAATTCATTGCGGAAATGGCTCAGTTCATCCTGTGCATCCAGGCTTTCAGCAAACGCTAAAGTATTTTGGTAAATCATCGGTCAATATTACGAAATGTAATGAAACCAAAATCATTTATTGGGCTTACTTACATACTTATTGCCTTTCACATAAAAGCGGTAAGGCAGCAATGCATCTTCCTGCGCATAAGCTACTCCGATACGCGGAACTTCGGCTATTTGATCATCCGTATAACGCAATCCCCTGTCCTCTATCCAAAGCTGGTCACTTTCCAGGCTAATGGCATTTAGCTTGCGATCGATGCCCAATGCTTTCGCTACAGAGCCAGGCCCTGCAGTGATATTGGGCTTTAGGGTTTCCATATTCTTTCTGCCCAGCATAATATCAACGCCAATTGTTGGTTCGATAGCCCTGATCAAAATAGCTCTTGGTTCATCTTCTGGCGAAACAACCACATTCAGCATCTCATGAATGCCGTAACATAAATAAATGTAGGCTATGCCGCCCTCCTTGTACATGATTTCTGTGCGGGCTGTGCGTTTGCCCCCAAAGGCGTGGGAAGCCTTGTCTATTGTCCCATTATATGCTTCTGTTTCAACAATATATCCACCACTAAATAAACCATTAATTGAAGTAAATAAATACTTGCCTAATAGTTGTTTACTGAGTGAAACAACATCCGAATCGAGATAAAAGGATTGAGGTAGTTTCAACTTATAATGTCTTTTAACCAGTTATTAATTTCTTTGGCTTTAGTGTAGATCATAATATGCGTTCCACCTTTAATAATGGTCGCTCCCTTGATCCTTTGGTATGGGAATACCTGGTCTTTATCCCCGATGATGTGATAAACATTTGGCGGTATGGTTTGATTATCCCAATGCAGAATTGCGCCTATTGCCCATTTTATAAACCACGGTGAGGCGCCCTTGAGCATGCTCACAAATAATTGCTGGTGATGATTGGACATTCGCCCCATTACTCTTCTGACGATAAAGCCCGTTTGAGGAAGCCAATCGGATGGTATCAATTTGTAAAGTGGAAAATACCTGTACCATTTATGCAACCTGGGAGCCTCAGCAGCCGTTTTTATAGATGAAATGAGGATGGCTTTATCCAATGCCACCCTTTTTGCAATCTCAATGGTCAGCATGCCGCCTAATGAGCTGCCAATAACAACGGATCCAGGAATTATTTTGTAATGGTCAATGAGTTTTTGTGCGTAGGTGGACAAAGTATCCTGCTTTTCAGGCTCTACCCAGCTAATCGGCATTGCCTCGCGGCCCTGCAAGTCGATATACTGAAATATGCGTACGTCAGCACCAAGGCCGGGGATCAGGAATATCTTGCTCATTAAAACTGTAGCAATTTTACGATGTGTTCCAGGTATTGCGCATCGGTTTGGTCGAATTGATCCAGTTCTTCGCTATCGACATCCAACACCGCTACCACTTCGTTATTTTGATAAATCGGAACAACAATCTCAGACCGCGACAATGAACTGCAAGCAATGTGGCCAGGAAAAGCATCCACATCAGGTACGATAAGCGTTTTGCCTTGTTCCCACGCTGCGCCACAAACGCCCTTCCCTTTGGCGATGCGTGTACAGGCTACCGGTCCCTGAAATGGGCCTAATACCAACTCGCCATTCTTTACAGTGTAGAATCCCACCCAAAACCATTTAAACTGTTCCTTTAATGCAGCTATTGTATTTGCCTGGTTAGCAATTAAATCAGATTCTCCATGAAGTAATGCTTCTATCTGCGGGATCAATGATTTATATTGTTCCTGCTTATCTGTTGATTGTATTATCGTTAAATCCTCGGCCATAAAACAAATGTAGGTAAGCTGCCTTGAAATTAAATAACCTAAATCTCATATTTAATCTTTTATTTCGCCTGATGATCGTCAGTCTTACCATGGTTCGTTGCCGTAAAAGGTTTATTCCTTTTGCATTGCTGGCCATGGCTTTGCATCGGCGACCTATGAAACAACAGAAAGGCTGCTCCTTTTGGCAATTGGTAGGAAGCGGAAAACATGGCACATTCAGCCTTAAACCCGACTGGCAACAATGGGGATTATTGGCGGTGTGGGATGATAGACAAGCTTTTGATTCATTTTACAACGACTCATTTGTATCCAGGTGGTGGAACAGATTTGATCGCGAAAAATGGACGATATTATGCGAGCCATTGCAAAGCCACGGTAAGTGGGAAGGCAAAGAACCTTTTGGAGATGTAAATATTCAAGGCTATGAAGGGCCAGTTGCCATTTTAACCAGGGCGACCGTGCGCTTAAACCGGCTGAAGAACTTCTGGAACAACGTAGATGAGGTTTCTAAGCTGATGAGAAGGTCGCCGGGGTACATCATGTCATTAGGAATTGGTGAAAGACCTCTATACAGGCAAGCCACATTTTCGATCTGGAATAGCCTGGATGATGTAAAAGCTTTTGCCTACGGCTCAAAAGAACACAGCGAAGTGATCAGAAAAACAAGAGACGAAGGCTGGTACAGCGAAGAGCTATTCGCTAGGTTTAAACCGATTGCCTGTACCGGAACTTTAAACAATGAAGACCCATTGAAGGGGCAAATTAAATTGAACGAATTATGAGAATTATTGCAGAACTACCTCACCCCGAATTCAAGGTATCGATCTTGTTCATGAATCAAAAGTTTATCGTGAAAGCCGAACAGGGTACTCTTGAACAAAGTTATAAGATACCAGAAATGGACCTGACAGACGGGGTGAACAGCGTGTTTGAAATACTGGATGAGGAGTTCATGGCCAAAATAGCCGCACGTTTTACAGAAATGCGCAAAGATTATAAGGATGCCTACTTTAGGTATAACTATTAATGTATATAAGCTATATAATTATCTAAAAATTAGACAATTATATTTATAAACTATAATAAACGGAATTTAATTTGGCGGGTATACACGTCTGAGTGGTTTATCTGAGTTTTAACCTAACTAAAAACTTTAATAAAAATTATATAAAAATCTTACTTATAATAATTTATATATCAATACAAAATATTATTTGGCAGTAAAAACACGCCGTTTTACATGAAAAATTTCGACATACAGACACCCGGTTCAACAATCGGTGAAGCATTACAAACCAAAATAGATCTTAAAACTAAGCCACCCGGTGCATTAGGGAAACTCGAATTACTGGCAAGTCAGATAGGCACTATTCAACAAACCCTTACCCCGGTTTTAAATGATCCAACCGTGGTGGTTTTTGCCGGTGACCATGGACTTGTTCAGGAAGGAATTACGCCCTACCCGCAGGAGGTGACTTTCCAAATGGTTATGAATTTCTTAAATGGAGGCGCTGCGATCAATGTGTTTGCAAAGCAGAATGGTTTAGAAGTTAAGGTGGTAGATGCTGGGGTGAATCATGGTTTCGGACAAACAGCAAACCTGCTAAACTATAAGGTGAATAAAGGCACACGTAATTGCCTGAAAGAAGCTGCTATGACATCGGCCGAATTGACTGAAAGTATCGAAAAAGGTGCAACCATTGTTAATGATCTATATAAATCAGGCTGTAATTGTGTTGCCTTTGGAGAGATGGGTATTGGAAATACATCGTCGGCATCTTTGTTGATGCATTACTTTACCGGTATCGACCTTGCCACCTGCACGGGTCGTGGTACAGGGCTTGATGATGCGGGGTTAAGTAAGAAGATCAGTATATTGAAAACCGTTGCCGCTCGTCACGGCAATTTGCAGGATTGGGAAAAAATCATGTCGGCATTTTCGGGCTATGAAATAGCGATGATGACGGGCGCTATGTTGCAGGCGGCTGAAAATAGGATGGTTATACTGCTTGATGGTTTTATAGCCAGCACGGCTTACCTCGCAGCCTTCAAACTCCACCCGGAAATTAAAAACTATATTATTGCCTGCCATCAATCAGACGAAAAAGGACATCAGCTGTTGTTGGAATATTTGAACCTCTCCCCGCTTTTGAATTTGGGGATGCGCCTGGGGGAGGGAACCGGTGCTGCGGTCGCATTTCCACTGGTAAAGGCAGCTGTTAGTTTTTTAAATGAAATGGCGAGTTTTGAATCCGCAGGAGTTAGCAACAAGGAATAATGAAACGGGAAATAAGAGTATTTTTTACTGCGTTAATGTTTTTTACCCGGATACCCTGCCCGAAATGGATTGATCATTCGGAAGAGTACCTCAACAAGGCATCTAAATATTTTCCGGTGATTGGCATTATTGTCGGATCTGCAAGCGCAGTTATCTATTGGCTATTTCAATTGGTTTTCCCGGTAGAGATCGCATTAATCTTCAGCATGATCGCATCTGTAATTATTACAGGCGCTTTCCACGAAGACGGTTTTGCCGATGTTTGTGACGGCTTCGGCGGTGGCTGGACAAAGGAGAAAATCCTGCTTATTATGAAGGATTCACGGCTGGGCACGTTTGGCGTGATCGCATTGGGGCTTATTTTGCTTTTAAAATGGTCTGTATTGAAATATTTCCCGGTAAATACATTGATGATTGCTTTAATAAGCGGACATGCTATAAGCCGTTTAAATGCGGTGTCGTTGATCTACACGGACGCGTATGCCCGGGAAGACGACTCCAGTAAATCAAAGCCACTGGCCACCAAAATGAGTTCCGGTGAATTGATCTTTGCCATTATATTTGGTATTGCACCTTTGGCTCTATTCGCCAACATTTATGTATTGCTTGTATTGGTGCCCCTGTTCTTTGTCCGTTG
This sequence comes from Mucilaginibacter sp., assembly GCA_019235595.1. Lineage (GTDB taxonomy): Bacteria > Bacteroidota > Bacteroidia > Sphingobacteriales > Sphingobacteriaceae > Mucilaginibacter. The sequence goes on from JAFAKI010000294.1 coordinate 4,855, forward strand.
GTATTTTTCAAAGTATTTTAAAAAATGGATAGGTGGATACACTGGGGACTGCCTGGGCGCAGTGCAGCAAGTATCGGAAGTCGTTTTTTATTTGAGCCTGATATTGATCTTTAAATATACTGCCTGATGGAGATCTATCTGATTCGGCATACGGCTGTTCACAATCCAGGTAAACTATGTTATGGTCAATCGAACATCGACCTGGCAGCGGATTGGCAAACGCATTTTACTGCTTTAAAGCAAAAGTTGGAGTCAAACTTACAGGGCGCAATGTTTTACTCGAGTCCTTTCGAACGGTGCACGCAACTCGCGGGTTTTTTATCAGGCGATCAATTTCAGACTGATACGAGGCTTTCGGAAATGCACTTTGGTGATTGGGAACAGCGTTCATGGACAGATTTAGACCAGCCGGTTCTAAATGCCTGGATGGCTGATTTCGTAAATTACCAGGTGCCGGGTGGTGAAAGTTTTGTGCACAT
>JAFAKI010000143.1 GCA_019235595.1 Mucilaginibacter sp.
TAGATATAAGGTTTATGTTCATGCTGCAATATATTGAATGTTGTTGAATGGTCTGGAAACGAAAGCTATTAATTATCCAACGGAAGTTGAGGGTGTTTTTGCTGGATTCTTTTTCTTCTCTTCAGGCAAGTTTGCAAAGCCGGCGTATAAAAAGCCGATGATCAATCCGCAGACAAGCCCGCCAATATGAGCCGAATTATCGATTCCGCCCGACAAACCAATCAAAAGATTGATGATAATAAATGGCAAGCTGACCAAAAGCATTCCCTTTCTTTCTTTAACATTTACTTTGTTAGCGATTATTAATGCTGTCAAAACACCATACAATCCAAAAATAGCGCCGGAAGCACCTACGCCAACAGAAGCCGGGTGCCACCATATACTAACAAGGCTTGCGGCGAGGCCGCAAATTAAATAGGCAGCAGCATATTTTACTCTCTCCAGCATCGGCTCAAGGAAGATCGCAACAAAAAATAAACCATACATATTCATAAGGACGTGCATTAGGCCCCCATGTAAGAAAACGCTGGTCAATAACCTCCACCATTGGCCTTCAATAACTTTAGGACGGAAATCGGCGCCCCATGCTAAAAGATCCTGGGCACCAAAAGAAACTACACCTAATCCGGCAAAAACCATTATCACGAAAATTAGGAGATTTAATCCTATAATTATAATGGTAATCAGCATGTTGCTTTTTTTGAGGTTATCAATACTGAGTGCCCTTTTAAAAACCTTAAGGTTCGCCGATGACGATTTTTCGTTGAGTTTCTTTAATTCAGCTGTGCTTATTTTAGGAATGATCACCATCAAAAACCAAACTGCTGCGCCAATGCCAAAGGACCCGAATATCCATATCAATTTATCGCCGCTGCGGGTTTCAAAGGCAGTATCAACACCTTCCAGGATAATGGGTTTTTTAATATCGGGAATTTGTTGAGTTATCGCTTTTTGATAGGCTTTAGTGCGGTCGGTCATGCCAATCCTATCCAGGTAAACAAACTTATCAAAGTCTTTTTCCTTAAATTCATCGTTTACCAGCGGGTCAAACGATTTAAATTCAGCTTGTTTTTGATCGTCACTCACCCGGTTGCTGATGCTTTTACTAAAATCATAACATACCCATGCTTTCGGAGTAATATTGGATTGAATTGAGCTGTCCGGCCTATCGAGCAGCGGACAGGCAACGTCTATGTGGAATATCAGTGTTTCATTGTATCTTCCGCTTGCTTCAGCTCTGTGGTAAACTGCCACGTGGCGCTTGTCAACAAAATGCGTCTTTAGCTTATAATATTTAGAAAGCGCAGTATTATTTATTTCATTGATGCTTTGCAGTTGGGTGAGCTTCCCTGTGGCGATAACAATATAATCTTGCGCAATTATTGTTGGAACAGCTATTGCAAATACAGCAGCAAATCGATAAAAAAATGGGAGGTTCCCTCTTTTATCTTTTAATATTAGCAGCTTAATACGCGGATTCAACCAAATGAAAACCGGCATCCATGGTAGCAGCATGGGCAGCCATAAATGAACAAGATCCTGGCTCAGCGGTAATTCCAATACGATCACTATTAGCCAATCCAAAAAACTGTAAATAAGGATAAAGCCTATAGCAATGATCAAAAACGGCAAATAGATAAGCCGCATTTTCGTTAAAAAGTTGTCCATCGTGATAAAGAAGGCAAGGATTATACAACCTTAAAAGTATTAATAAACAAGTATTATAAAAAATAAAATACCTTTTGTCCCGGCAAAGTCTAGTGCGTAAACTAAAAAAGCCACCGATTCGGTGGCTTTTTGTGGGAGTTACTGGATTCGAACCAGTGACCCTCTGCTTGTAAGGCAGATGCTCTGAACCAGCTGAGCTAAACTCCCTTTGTTTTGGGACTGCAAATATAGGATGTCTGATCAATTAGACCAAAAAAAAATCAAATTTTTGTAAAACTCGCTGATTATGAGCAAAATTGATTTAAATGGCAAGGTGTTTGCAGTGTTATGTGTATAATTTTTACAATTCAACTACGCTGTGAAATAAACTTTTGAAGAAAAATATCGTTTAACTGTTATAATTATTTTAACAATACTATGAGATCGATTAACGTGCTGCAGAAAAAAGCAACAAGACTACAAGAAGACATAAAAGCTTTATTATTGGATAACTATCGTTATGACGAGGCATTAACCACCCGTCTGAACATTATTTCAAAGGTTTCTACTTTACGTGCCGAACTGGCCACCGTACAACGCGAAATAAGAGAAAGACAAGCGGCCTGAATCTAACAGATCATCGGCTGTTTGTCATTTGTTCGCTGCCCCGCCTTATTTTGAGTAAAGGCTACCCTTCTGTATACTTTACAAACTTTTCCTGCGTTTTCCTCGTTATTAATTTAACAACTTACTGCTGAAGCTGTATGAAGTCGTTGATAGAGCTTTACAAGGAGTCGACCGATACAAAACTCGAGATCAACATTCTGATAGCAGAAACCAACAATCCTGCTAATGCGCTCGAACTGCGTCTTTCCACATTAAATCAAATTACCCTACTTCATCAGAAACTGAACCGCATCCTGCACGAAATAAAGGAGAGACGTGCCGGGAAAACCAATTAATATCTTATTCTTTTTATTGTAAATTATAGCTGGTCTCTATTGATGTTCCGCCCGTTATAGTTTGATATACCACGCAATATCTTTCCGTAAGCTTGGCCAGGCTGGCCATTTGTTCCTCATTGGCATCCGTATCCAGGTAAAATCCAAGCCGTATCTGTTTAAACCCTACCGAAGCTTCTTTTGATACGCCCAGTGTTCCGCGAAAATCCAGGTCACCCTCGGCTTTTATTGTGCCACTTTTTATGTCGACACCAATAGCGGTAGCCACAGCGCTCAAAGTAACCCCCGCGCAGGCAACTAACGCTTCCAGCAGCATATCGCCCGAACAGGCCAGCATACCGGTGCCGCCTGTAGCAGGGTGAAGGCCGGCTTCTACCATTGCTTTTCCGGTTTCTATTTTGCAGGATATACCTTCACCCAGGTTGCCCTCGGCTTTTAAGGTGATCAGTGCAGTATCGGGTTGTACTTTATATTTCTCCTTTAGCGGAGTCTGTAAATTCTTGAGTTCGGTGGCGTCCATACAAATGATTTATATTCAAATGTAAATTACCTGGATCAAAACTACTGCATATAGAAAGTAAAACTATCGTTATTCGGGGGCTTAACTGCGAACTGCTACTGCCCACTGAAAATAGGTCACTGATTAACTGATCGTTCACTCCTCAGACCTTTTGCACTTTATCTTTCCAATTACCTTTTGAAAACGGGAATAACTGTTTGCATCAGTATTTTGATCAATATCCTTATGCCACCATTCCGTTATCAATCGTACGTTGTCGTAGATATCCGGATATTGTTGTAATAGCTCATCCAGCTCAAGTAACTCATCATTCGAAGCCTCACTTGCAAGCTTTTTTGTTACCAGGATTAAGATATGATCTTGAATATTCATGTTTTCAATCGGCTAAATATTGCGCTCAGACCGCATGACCAGGTTTTACTTACCGAATAAAATATGTGCCACAAATATAATTGTCTTATTGTCAGTTTTTTAAATTAGAATAAGGATGATTTGATTGTTCGGATATGAACAGGGCTGTTCGTTTTTAAACGGTCAGTCGGGATTGCTTTCGAAAAAATTACTTCATATCAAAAAGGTGATAGTAACATATTTTGACTTGGCTGCGTCATAAGCTTTTAAATAAAAAACTTTATAATTTAGCCTAAATGTTCACTGGTCATCTTATGCGTAAAATTTTCCTCGTTATATTATTATTCATTGCCTCGTCGGCATTTGCTCAAAGAACCTATATACAATGTGGGAAACTGATCGATGGCATATCCGGTCAGGCCCAAAAAGAAATGACGATCGTTGTCGATGGCAAAATGATCAGCGATATCCAAAAAGGATATACGAGCGGTGGCGCAGGCGATAAAGTCGTCGACCTGAAGAACAAAACCGTAATGCCGGGTCTGATCGACTGCCACGTTCATTTGGATCACGAGCATAGTAAAACCAGTATGATCGAAGGTTTTACATTGACAGATGCCGATGTAGCTTATCGCGCCCAGGTTTATGCCAAGCGCACATTAATGGCGGGCTTTACTACTGTTCGCGATTTGGGCGGATCGGGCGTAAATATTAGCTTACGCAAAGCGGTGGCACAGGGCCTGGTGGATGGCCCGCGGATTATCACCGCTGGCAGGCCAATCTCGGCGAGCGGCGGCCATATGGATAATTCGGTTGGTTTCAGAGATGATGTTTTTGATCATAAAATGGGCCCCGATGATGGTGTGGCCGATGGGAGGGATGAACTGATCAAAGCTGTTCGCCTGCAAATAAAAAGAGGATCAGATGTGATCAAGATCGCGTCTACCGGTGGTGTGCTCGATTTAAGTGAAAATTCTTCAGGCCCTGAATTCAGTATAGATGAGATCAAAGCTGTTGTTGAAACCGCAAAGGATTATGGTTTACGCGTAGCCTGTCACGCTCACGGCGCCGAGGGTATTAAAAGAGCGATATTAGGCGGTGTTACCTCTATTGAGCATGGCACTTTTATGAATGATGAGGACAGGGAACTGGCAAAAAAATATGGTACTTACCTGGTGCCTACCATCATAGCCGGAAAATCAGTAGCGGATTCGGCGGCAAATATCCCCGGATATTTTCCTCCGGTAATTACCCGCAAGGCGATTGAAGTGGGAACACAGATACAGGATAATTTTGCCAAATCCTATAAAGCAGGTGTCAAGATCGCCTTTGGTACCGATGCTGGCGTATACCCGCATGGCAAAAACTACATGGAATTCCAGTACATGGTTGAAGCTGGCATGCCGCCGATGGAAGCTATTAAGGCTGCCACGGTAAATGCCGCCGATCTGTTAGGTATCAGCAATAAGACAGGCAGCATTATCAAAGGTAAATTTGCAGATATTGTAGCTGTTGACGGCGACCCGCTGACAGATATAAAAACAATGAAAAACATGGCCTTTGTGATGAAAGAAGGCAAAATATATACGATCAATAATTAAAAAACCAATATGATGAACTTAAAAACGCTTTCCGCTATCGCTCTTTCGGGAGTTTTGGCGGCAAGCCTGAGCAATTCTTACGCGCAGCAAACATCTGCGAAAGCTGACGACGCTGCGATGAAAATTTACCGGGAAACTCCTCCCAAGATCAACGACCTGATCCATACCAAACTGGATGTACGGTTTGACTATAAAAAGCGCTTTATGTATGGTAAAGAATGGGTAACCTTGCGCCCCCATTTTTATGCTACTGATACTTTAAGATTAGATGCCAAAGGGATGGACATCAAAAATATTTCAGTTGTAAAAAATGGCAAAAACATCCCGCTGAAATATAAATATGATGACAGCCTGAGCCTGGCGATCAACCTTGACAAGGTATATCATAACAATGAATCGTATACCATTTATATCGACTATACAGCAAAACCCAATCAGCTTAAAGCCAAAGGAAGCGCTGCTATTAACGATGCCAAAGGGTTGTATTTTATCAATCCTGACGGCACTGAAAAAGATAAACCAACCCAGATATGGACACAGGGCGAGACCGAAAGCTCTTCAGCCTGGTTCCCAACTATTGATAAGCCAGAGCAAAAAACTACCGACGAAATCAGCATGACTGTTCCGGCCAAGTATGTTACGCTGTCGAACGGTCGCCTGGCTTCACAAAAAAATAACGGCGACGGCACCCGTACCGATACCTGGAAGATGGAATTGCCGCACTCTCCCTACCTGTTTATGATGGCAGTTGGCAATTTCACGATATATCACGATAAATGGCGAAATAAAGAAGTGAACTATTACCTGGAGCCCAAATATGCGCCTTATGCCAAAGAAATTTTCGGGATGACGCCTGAACTGATCGAGTTCTACTCAAAGACGCTGGGCGTTGATTTCCCATGGAACAAATACGCGCAGATTGTGGTGCGTGATTATGTGAGCGGCGCTATGGAGAATACCTCGGCTACGCTGCACGGCGAATATGTACAGGGAACGCATCGTGAACTGATCGACCGTTATTACGATGCAGGCCGCAGTACCATCGCACACGAGCTGTTCCACCAGTGGTTTGGTGATTATGTAACCTGCGAAAGCTGGAGCAACCTGACCGTAAACGAATCATTTGCTGATTTTAGCGAAACCCTTTGGGCCGAACACAAATATGGCAAGGATGCAGGCGACGAGCACAATCACGAGGCCATGCAGAACTATCTCGAAAGCCCTGATGCGGCTGCCAAAAACCTGGTTCGTTTCCATTATAATGATAAAGAGGATGTGTTTGATGTGGTAACCTATCAAAAGGGTGGTCGCATTTTAAATATGCTCCGCAATTATCTGGGCGATGCGGCTTTCTTTAAAGGATTGAACATCTACCTGAAAACAAATGCCTTTAAAAACGGCGAAGCGCAGCAACTGCGCCTGGCTTTGGAAGAAGCAAGCGGCCGCGATCTGAACTGGTATTTTAACCAATGGTATTATGGCGCAGGTCACCCGGTATTGGATATCAGCTATAAATGGGATGATGCATCAAAAACAGAAACCGTGTACCTGGCTCAAAAGCAGGATGGACAAACCTTTAAGCTACCTTTTGCTGTCGATATTTATGCCGGCGGTAAAAAGGAACGTCATAAAGTTTGGATGAACGACAAGATGGATACTCTGACATTCCACTCTGACGTAAAACCTGACCTGGTAAATGTGGATGGCGACAAGATATTGCTGACCCTGAAAACAGACAACAAATCATTGAGCGAATTTGCCTTCCAGTACTTCAATGCGCCTTTATACCTCGACCGTTATGAAGCTATTGAAGCAGCCCAGGGCAAGCAGACTGAGAAAGATGGCCAGAAGATCATCATTGCTGCTTTGAAGGATAAATATTATGGCCTGCGCATAAAAGCCATCCGCGCTTTGAATATGAAGAACGATGATATCCACACCGCTGCTTTGCCTGTGTTGACCTCGCTGGCTCAAAATGACGAAAATACATTAGTTCGCGCAGCGGCTATGAACGCGATAGCAAAACTGAAACTGCAGGACAACATGGCTCTTTTCAAACAGGCTTTGAAAAGTGAATCGTACGCCGTGCAAGGTGCTGCATTGAACGGTATCGATCAGCTTGATCCTGCGCAGGCATTGGAATTGGCCAAAGGTTTTGAAAAAGATAACCGTGGCGCTTTAACCCAGGCGATCGTAGGGGTTTATGCCGAAAGTGGTAAATCGGCTCAATGGCCTTTTGTTTACAATCAATTTACCAGCGGTGATATAAACAATAAATTTTCGCTGGTCAGAAAATTTGCGCAAATGACAGGGACGATAGATAGCCCCGCGGATGCGCAGCAAGGGATAACCGCTATTAAGGATCTGGGTATAAAATACAAAATATTTAACGGCGTAGCCCCGTTTGTTGTTGGCTTACTGAATAACATTAAAGATCAACGCACCAAGCTAAAGGACGATGCTTCGGCCAAGGCTGCAGAAGATGCCGCCAAGGCTGTTAATGATGCAAAAGATAAGGAAGGGAAATAATAAGCTTATCTTATAAATAAAAAAATCCGCTCAATGTCCTGAGCGGATTTTTTTGCTATGTGATCGCGGAATTACTGCGATAAAAATGCAATTATTTTGTCTTTCTCTTTGTCGGTAAGCTGCGCCCTGGTTTGCATATGCAAGCCTATGATTTGCCACTGCTCATGAGAGAATGATGCAGGCGATGGGGTATTATGGCACCTTTGACAATTCTCGGCCCACAATTGCGCGCCGCTTTTAGCAGCAATCTTTGCATTTTCCGCGCAGCTCATTATTAATATGGATGCAAGTCCGCTTAAAATCACGACGAGCATTAATGTGTTTCCTTTTATGCTGAATCTTTTCATGACTTCTTTTTTATAATTGAATCGAAAATTGTAAATAAACACTGTTTACATTAGTTATGCCCGCTACACCGCCTGCAGGTACGCTGGCTGTACTTAATGAGTGGGAGTGCGCATAAGTAAATTTCAGGACAGTCCGCCAGGTGATCCAGTAATCCAATCCAAAATCGTGCTCGTAAAGATTTTGTCCCCAGGTTGAACTTTGAGGAGTGGTATAGTTAGAGTACCGGTAAGCTAATTCGAAATTCTTGAGAAGCTTATTGTCAACGCCAATTGGTCTTACGGAAATCTGGCCGAATGCAGCCGAAGTTTTATTGTTGAAGCTGTATGCTGATGAGTCGGTTGTGGCGATATAGGTTTGCCGGGTAACATTGATGCGGTTATACTGGCCTTTGATATTAACCAGGAAGGGTTGGAAGGTCTTCACAAAATTAATATCAGCGCTATACATGGTCACATCGGCGCTGGTAAAGCGTGATCCCGCATCTCCTGCGTTGCTATACAAACCAGACACTCCAATTTCCAGGCAAGAGTTGGAAAGTGGCAACAGTGAAAACCGGCCACTTACCATTTTGCCTTTATTGTTATCTACGATGCCTGCATTCTGTAATTCACCATCTGATAATAGCTGTAGCCCATTGGTGAGGCTGACATCATAGCTCCATTTCATATCGCCCAAAGGAAAACCTCCGCTGAATCCGATACCGAAGTCGCTACCCGGTAAACCAATACCATTCGGGTCAACAGCAAGCTTGTCAATCCATCCGGCGGCGAGTCGCTTGTTATAAATGCCAAAAGGCACTACAAAATAACCGGCATGTATGATTAGGCCGGGCGCGGCGAAATAAGATATGTTGGCCCAGTTTACGCCTAGTGTATTACCATTAAAAGAAGGTTCAAATTCAATAAGGAACTTGTTGCCGTGGTTCCACATCAGCATGGGGCTTAGTTCATAGTGATCGGCATCGCCGAAGCTGTTGGTTTTTTGCGATTGTGCTATACCGCCCGGAGGTATAAAGGTGGTTTTGTTGCGCACGTAGCCAAAGGTGGTCAGTCCTGCTACCATAAAATGGTTTTCGCCCGATTTCTGGTCAGCAACCTGTTGCTCAAGCGCACTTATCCTGTTAAGCAATGTCGAGTCAACTGTCGTTGTTTGTGCATTTACTTTATTTACCGCCAACGACATGACCATAGCCCATAGCGCTAACTTTGAAATTTTATTTATAGTTGTCATAAGATTTAAAATTGAGGTTAAGCGATGCTACTTTTTAGGCGTTTTTGCCAGGGTTCGGATATAATTGATCAGTTCCCACCGTTGTTGCTCGGTCAATATCTTTTTGTATCCGGGCATCGGGTTTCTTCCTTCAGAAAGCTTCCAGAACAGGGAGCCATCGGTTTCACTTTGCACCAGTGCAGAAGAATGGTCGGCCGGCTTAGGGATTAACGCCTGTGCTGCAGGGCCGTCACCACGTCCTTTGTCACCATGACAAGGGGCGCAATTGGTTGTATACAGTTTTTTTCCATCCACGAGGGCTGAATTGTTTCCTTGAAGTGGATTTTTGATTATTTGCGCTTCTTTAGGCGCTGCCCATGGCTTTTGCTGAGCGAATACGGTTGTGGTAGCCGCATTGAGCAATAGAAGTGCAGATGCCACAAGAATGGCTCGTTCCCATTTTGGGAAAGGGCGATAGGGATTTATCATTCGTTTCATAGCTTTTCGGATTTAATTTGTAGTGTAAAGCTATGGCTAATAATGCCCCGGATAAGTGATGGCGGTATCGGCTAAAAATGATATTTGTCACATTTTCAGCGAATTAGTTGTGTGGTGAGGGCTGGGTAAGGTTTTTAACACTTACCCTTAAAAAAATAACATTATTTAACAGTTGGTTTATTTATATTAGATATACATAAACCGGCCATGAAAAAGTTATTCTTATTATTGATCGTAATTGCGGCTGCCACCCAGTTGAAAGCACAGCAATCTACCTTAAAACCTTTTGACCAAAATTTACTGAAGGCGCAAAAAGATCAAAACTTATTCCAGTTGAAACTGGGCGATAGTCTGTTGCTTAAAAACTTTTCGACAATACCGAACGAGCAATTACTGGCAGTAACGCCTAATAAGTTGATGGATAAAAATCTGTTTTTACGGAACCCGGCTGCAAACATCGACCATATGCCGATTGCAAAAATGAACGGCAATATCGATCATATGCCGATTGCGAAAGTAAGCGGTAGCATAGACAAAATGCCTGTGGCGAAGGTGGCACCGATGAGTTTACTGAAGCCGGTTATCCCCTGATCTTTTCCAGCTCAGTGTCGGACATCAACTTGCCCTGCTCACGCTTTTCAATCACCTCATCAAAAGACTTCTCATATTCAGGGTGATTGGTTTTCATCAACCTGTCCCAGATATTGAAATAGAGCCCGTAGTTGCACCTGGTTAAGCGGTGGTGCATATTGTGGTGAGTGGAGGTATTGTGCCATTTGAACAACCGGTGACTGGCAAACCCTTTTGGAAATATCTCAAAACCGAGGTGCCCCAGTACATTGAGTAAAAGGGAATATATCGTAAATATCACAAGGGCAAGCGGATGATAGGGCATAGTAAAAGCTATAAGCGGAATAATACCGACTTCTATTACCGCCTCGATAGGGTGAAAAGCATAGGCTGCAAAAGGGGTGGGGTTGATGGAAAGATGGTGGGTTTTATGTGCGATCCTGAATAATGGCTTCCAGTGCATCGCCCGGTGCGTCCAGTAAAAATAGGCGTCGTGCAGAAAGATCATCAGGATAATGCTGAAAAAGAAATAGAAATAGCCGTATTGATCAATACGAGCATAAACCCTGGTATAACCTTTTTGACCCGCGACGATAGTAAGAATAATGATCGCACCAAAAATCAGCACGCTGAGCATGGAATAGCCGATTTCCCTGATGATGTGTTTATTTTCCGGGTATCGCTGCTGAATTTTTGCGTACCAGAATTTTCGCTTCTTCCAAATATAAAAAACAAAGTAAAATATCCCGGCGATCAAAAAATAACGTGCAACAATACTGAACAGCACCCGGACTATTTCACCTGCTTTGGTTGTTGTTATTTCAGCGATCATATTGTTATGACGATCAAAGCCTTGAAACGTTCAAGATGTTGATAATTAATTTGTTGTATCAAAAATCCTTGTTCAGCAATTTTTCAAGTTCTGCAAAGCTGATATTCATTTTTACACGCCCTTGTTTGGCATAAGATATTTCGCCGGTTTCTTCGGACACAATGATGGCTGTTGCTTCGTTGTTTTCTGTAACACCAATGCCGGCCCGGTGGCGCAGACCAAATTGCAGAGGCAAATCGGTTTTATCAGTAAGCGGTAGTATACAACTGGCCGCTTTTATTTTGTTTTCTGATATCACTACCGCACCATCATGCAGTGGACTGCTTTTCTGAAATATACTTTCCAATAGGCGCTTGGATATTTTAGAGTCGAGTACTTCGCAGCTGTTTTGGTAAAACTG
>JAFAKI010000146.1 GCA_019235595.1 Mucilaginibacter sp.
GCCTTTAAACGTATCGTCGATTTTAACCCGGAGATATTTGGTATCGTATTCTGCCGTACCAAAATTGAGACCCAGGAAATTGCCGAGGCGTTAATTAAAGACGGTTACAATGCCGATTCGTTGCATGGCGACTTGTCACAGCAGCAACGCGACAAGGTAATGAAACGTTATCGCGAGCGTAGCCTGCAATTATTAATAGCAACTGACGTGGCAGCACGCGGTATCGACGTAAATGACGTTACTCACGTTATCAATTACTCTTTGCCTGATGAGATTGAGAATTACACCCACCGCAGTGGTCGTACTGCCCGTGCAGGTAAAACAGGTGTGTCAATCTCTATCATTAATGCGAAAGAATTTGGTAAAATACGCCAGATAGAAAAAGTAATTGGTAAACGCTTTATAAAAGCGGAAATACCTACAGGTTTTGATGTTGTCGAAAAACAATTGTTCGCCCTGGTCCACAAAGTGCATAATGTAGAAGTGAACGAGCAACAGATAGAGCAATACGTTCCGCGCATCATGGACGAGTTTAAGGACATGAGCAAGGAAGATATCATCAAACGTTTTGCCTCACTGGAGTTTAATCGCTTCCTTGATTATTATAAAAACGCACCTGATCTGAATGCTCCGGTTGATGAGCACCGCCGTGTTGATGGTGGCGATCGCTTTAACCGCACTGGTATGCGTTCTGATTTCACTCGTCTGTTTATCAACTTAGGTTCAGTAGACGGTTTTGGTCGTGGCGATTTGTTGGGTTACATCTGTAATACAGCAAAAATCAGTGGAAAAACCGTAGGTAAGATCGACGTAAAGGGTGTTTACTCTTTCTTCGAAGTGCCAAATGATGACGTGGATAAGGTGATGAACGGCTTTAAAGGCGCTGATTTCGAAGGGCGCGACGTCAGAATAGAAATTTCTGGTGATAGCCGTAACGAAAACCGTGGTGGTGCGTCTAACTATAAAAGACGTGAAGGCGGCGACAGGAGAGAGGGTGGTTTCCGCAGAAATGGTTACAGCCACGAGGGCGGTAACAAGGAAAGAGCAGGAGCACCAAACGGTGGCGGTTTCCGCGATTTCTCAGGCAAACGCCGCGAAGACCGCTCAGGCGGTAATAATGGTGGTCGCAGGAGATACTAATTAGTTAATCAGTGATCGGTGACCGGTTATCAGGTAGAGTCCTGGTAACTGATTAACAGGTTAACTGGTCACTCAAAATATAAGTTTTAGGTTTAGTTTAGTTTGCAAGGCCTCTCACCTTCGGGATGAGGGGCTTTTGTTTTTAGCGGGTAAACTCCATTACGGTTGAGTCGGGTGAGAGTAGTTTCAGGTTGTGATCGTCCAGTTTTTCTATTATGAATTTACTATAAGGTTGATTGCCCTGAAAGGATGAGAATATAGTATCGCCTTTTACGAAATAGTCTTCGGCGTATTGCAGGTCGCTGTCCATGGCAAATTTTTTGCCCGTGATCTTCAGTTTAGTGTCACCAGTTTTAAGCTTCCAGTCGCCTTGCAATTGTCGATTTCCTGAGCCGGAGCCAGGGTTTGAACAGGCAGAAAGTGAAAATAGAATAGATACAAGGCTTACCCCAATGCATTGACAGCAGAATATAAAAGCAAAATTTTTCATAGCATTAAAAATAAAAAAGCACCCCGTCGGGGTTCGGGGTGCTTCGGTTTCAGTAATATAAAATTACATTTTTTTGTCCTTCAATTCTGATTCTTTCAGATAAACTTTATGCCCTTTTTTGTCCACATAATAATATTGCGAGTGGCTGTTGATGAAAATAGCTTCGCCATTTGGACCGCATTTACCTTGGTATTCTTTATCAACAACGGCTGATGCGCCTTTTACAGCCAACTCTGATGTTTTATGACCCACTTTGGTAGCTGCAGCGCCTACCTTGTCGGCAGCTTTGCTTACCTTGTGTGTAAAGCTTGATGTATCTTTTTTTGCCTGCGCCTGTGCCTGACCGGCTACAAATAATGCCGCTGCAAACAGTGCGGCTCCTATTAACTTTTTCATTGGTATGTGTATTATTAAATTAAGTAAGCTATTAACTAAGTTGAGCTGCTAAATGTTTCATTTCCATAGCCGGGTTTCTTTTCTCGTATAAAATACTGTAAACGGCACTACAAATAGGCATAAAAACTTTGTATTGTTTGTTTACCTGGTGTAAACAATTTACAGCATAATAGCCTTCGGCAATCATATTCATTTCAAGCTGGGCGGAGGTTACCGTGTAACCTTTTCCAATCATGTTGCCGAAAGTGCGGTTGCGACTGAACTGCGAATAAGCAGTTACCAGCAAATCGCCGAGGTAAGCGGATTCTTTAATATCGCGGTCGATAGGATGTACAGCCTCTACAAAGCGTTCAAGTTCGCGGATAGCGTTGGAAATCAAAACCGATTGGAAGTTGTCTCCATAACCCACGCCATGACAGATGCCGCTGGCTATAGCGTACACATTCTTCAGTACGGCAGCGTATTCGGTGCCGTAAATATCATCTGATACTATAGTGTTGATGTAACGTGTGCTAAGCATTCCGGCAAAGCAGGCTGCGAGTTCGGTATCGCCAGAAGCAATGGTGAGGTAGGATAGTTTCTCCAGCGCAACTTCTTCAGCATGACATGGCCCGCTGATCACCATAAAGTTATCAAAAGAGATATTGTAGCGTTGATTCAGGAATTCACCTATGATCTGGTTTTCATCCGGTACAATGCCTTTTATAGCAGAAACTAGTTTCTTGCCCGCAAAGTCTTCAGGGGTAATTCCCTCCAATGCTTTTTTCAGGAAAGCAGCGGGGACATTTAAAAGAATGACATCCGCCTTCTCGATCAGCGATTTAAGGTCGGTTGATATATTCTGAGCAGGAACTTTGATTTCGACTGAGCTCAGGTAGTTCGGGTTATGCCTGAACTGACGGATGTGTTCAGCCGCTTTCTCATTACGCATCCACCAAAAAACTTCCTTCTCTACGGGATTATCGGTTAGCATTTTAATATTTGCCGTTGCCCAGCTCCCCCCACCGACTATGAGTATCTTATTATGTTGTTGCATTTGGTTCGATATGCGAATGTGCAAATGTGCGAATTTTTTTGATGTGCAGGTGCGAATTTGATGTGCAGATGTGCGGATATGCAGATGTGCAAATGATAACAATAAAAAAGGCCTATGTAATTACATAGACCTCCCGTATTTAGTAATCAAAATAATCTAATCAATTTAAATTCATTCCATCTGCACATCCTCGCATCTGCATATTTGCACATCTATTCATCTGCACATCCTCACATTATTTTCCAGCGTCTCCACTGAACAGTTTGGATTTATCTACTTTTTCTACTTCCATTTTGTCATTCAGTGTTTTGGAGATGGCGGTGTATGGCGCCGATACTACTTCATCGCCCGCTTTTAATCCTGATAGTATCTGGATATAAGAGTCATCCTGTATACCGGTGGTTACAGCAACCTGTTTCACTTTGCCGGCGCTGTATACAAACACATATTCTTTTGCGGCGGCGGTGATCTTAGCTTTATTATCGCTATTGTCGTCAGGCTTATTGTCGTCAGGCTTGTTGTTGTCGTTTTTAGAAGGAACCGCTGTTTTATTATCCTGGCGTGTAGTTACAGCCTGAATAGGCACTGAAAGTGCTTTGGCATGATTGGTTTGAATCTCAACAGTAGCAGTTAATCCCGGACGGAAAGGCGAAGGGTTGGCAGCGGTTTTATTCAGTAATGCCAGGTATGATTTTGGATCGATCCTTACCTTCACAGTGAAATTAGTCACCTGGTCAGCTGTGGTACCTACCACATTGGCTGCGCTGCCTATTTCAGTTACCACACCATTAAATAATTTACCCTGGAAGGCATCCACCTGTATTCTGGAGGAATCGCCTAGTTTAATGCGGTTAATATCATTCTCGTTCACATCCACGTTCACATCCAGCTGGTTCAGGTCTGATATGGTCATGATCTCGGTACCGGCAAATTGCTGGGTGCCCAATACGCGCTCACCCTTTTGGATAGCCAGTTTTGATATCACACCATCAACCGGCGAATAAATGGTTGTTTTATTCAGGGTAGCTTCGGCCTCTTTTACAGAAGCGGCTGATTGCGCCAACCCATAGTTTGATCCGGCGACATTCTGCCTGGCCGCTTCCAATTGAGCTTTCGCACCTTCGTAATTGGCTTTGGCAGCGTCAAACTCAGCTGCAGTCAGTACTTTGCTGTCGTACAATACTTTATCTCGCTTGTAAATAGCGGCCTGATTTTCGTAGGTAGCCTCAGCTTGTTTAAGCAATTGAGTAGTGTTCCCCACGTTTGCTTTTTGCGAATTGTACGCAGCCACAGTGCGATCATAGTCTGATTTTAAAATATCAGGCCTGATACGGCAAAGTAATTGCCCTTTTTTTACCACATCACCTTCTTTTACCGGCAACTCAACCACCTCGCCCGATACCTCCGGACTGATCTTAACTTCAACATGGGCCTTTATCTTACCGCTGGCAGATACCGATTCGTTAATTGAGCGCGTATCGGCTTTCTCAGTAGCAACTTGCGTTTTTGGTGGTTTGCCCCATAAACCGGCCATTTTGCCGCCAATATAAATGACAACCAAAGCCCCGAGGCCTATCAAAACATATTTAGTAGTTTTTCCCATTTTTATAAATTCTAAATACTAATGTCTAAATTCTAAAATTTGATTAAATCCTAACCTCTAATCTCTAACCCCTAATCTCTAACCCCTAATCTCTAACCCCTAATCTCTAACCCCTACAACTCAATCTTATTCCCCAAATAATAATCAATCACCTTGCTCCTGAATATCATGGCGTACTGAGCGTTGATCATATCATTTTGAGCTTTATTATAGTTGGTAACTGCCGTGTTATAATCTAATGTATTTACAAATCCGGCATCGTAACGCTGTTTGGTTACGTTTAAAGCCTCTTTGGTCGATTCATAAGTATGCGTTGCAGATTGGTAGTTTCTAACCGCAGCCTGCAAGTCGGCAAGGGCCTGTATGATGGTTTTGCTCAAGGTGTTTTTTGCCAGTTGGGTGCTTACCTGCGCATATTCATAGTTCAGCTTTGCCTTGCGAACCGATGTACGGGCTGAAAAACGGCTGAATACAGGTATTTGCATGCTTATGCCAATTGACTGGTTAAGGTTGTTGTTGAATTGGCTCCAGAATGGATATTTTGAAGCATAAACCGGCTCCTGGAACTGACCTATTACGGGTGTGTTGCTTCCCTGTACAGTTCCTACTTGTTGTTGAATGGTAGTAGAACCCGTAATATTCTGTGATATGCTAGAATAGTTTGATCCAACCCCGCCGAACAATGAAATAGTAGGGTAATAGGCTGCTTTGGCTACTTTAATGGCCTGTGCATAACCCTGTTGCTGTAGCTCAGCTAGTTGAATATCAGGATTTACACTTAAAGATGTTTTGATCACTTCAGAAGCATCATAAATGGTTTTTACATCGGTCAATTTACTGATATCCGGTTTCTCAACTGTAATTTCAGTCGTCGGATCCATCTCCATGTATTGTTTCAGCACGATGATCGCTATTTCCACCTGGTTTTGTGCGGTGGTCAGATTAAGTTCAGCGGTCGATAATTGTGCTTGTGCTTGTGCAAGATCTGCACGGGTAGCATTTCCCTGCTCGAAATTTTTCTGAGCCCTGTCCAAAGTGATCTTTGCCAGTTCTATCTGTTGCTTGGCAGCAACTACTAAATCCTGATCGCTTAATATAGTCAGATAATCAGTAACCACATTTAATAGCAAGTCGTTCTTGACTTTCGCGGTATTGGTCTTATCTACATCAAGGGCTATTTTATTTTGCAATATCTGGTTACGCAATTGCCCCCCCTGGAAAAGTGTAAGTGATAAAGAAGCCTGACCATTAATGTAGAGGAACGACTGGCTGGTGTATGAATAGGTGGTAAGGTTGGGGCTGCGGCCAAAATTATACGAACCCTGCGGATTAACCGATATGGAGGGCAGCATATTATATTGCGATTGCTTGTAATCTTCTGTAGCAATTTTCGTGGTAATTTGTGATTGCTTTATCTGCAGATTATTGGCCAATGCAAGGTCTATCGCTTTTTGCAGACTGATCACCTGCTGCGCATTAACTGTTGTAAAGCTAAAAGCTGAAAGGCCCAAGGTGGAAGCTATTAAAACTCTTTTTTTCAATCTGAATATAAATTTTGTCATAAGGTTACTCCGAATATTTTGAGATATGAGATATGAGATGTTAGATTTGAGATTTATTATAGATTATCTTATATTTTATCTAAATTATTACCTGTCTCAAATCTCATATCTCAAATCTCACGTCTCAGTAAATGTATCTGGTCAAAACGCCCTGGTTGCTTAAGCAGTTCTATTCCAATATGATATGGAACAAAAGCCGTAAAGACCACCGTATTTTTGTCACTTTTGACGACGGCCCTATACCGATTGTTACACCGTATGTTTTAAATATTTTAAAGCAATATGATGCAAAGGCTACATTTTTTTGCATTGGCGATAATGTGAGCAAGCACCCCGATGTGTTTGAACAAGTAAAAAATGCAGGCCACGGTATCGGAAATCACACCTTCAATCACCTTAAAGGCTGGAAAACAGACGATAAAACCTACGTGGAAAATTTTTTAAAAGCGGATGAGTTACTTCATGCCGATCTGTTCCGCCCGCCGTACGGACGTATAAAAAAATCGCAGGCCAAACTCATCAGAAAGGCAAAACCAGATACCAGGATAATCATGTGGGATGTGCTAAGCGGAGACTTTGATACCGAGTTGAAACCTGAGACCTGCCTGCAGCATGTGTTACGCCATGCAGAGAATGGTTCTATCGTAGTATTTCACGATAGCCTGAAAGCTTATGACAGGCTGGAATATGTTTTGCCAAGGGCGTTGGAGGAGTGGAGCAGGCAAGGATATGAGTTTGGATTATTAAGCTGAATAAGTTGCATGCTTAAATTGTGCTGACCCATTGTATTATGCTAAAAAAAGCCGGCGTCATAGTTATTTATGACGCCGGCTTTTCTATTTTACTTACTGCTAACCAGGATTCCCTAATTCGTTACCGTAAAGTTACTTGAGCTTGTTACTATTTGCCCGCCTGAATTGACGACAATTTTCATAGCGCCATTACCGGTGTTGGATGGAACAAGTACGGTAATTGATGTGCTGGTGATGCTTAATATAGTGGCATTAACTGTCCCAAAGCTAACGGTTGTTCCGTAGTAAGCAGAGTTAAATCCGGTACCTGTTATTGTCACCGTGGTTCCGGCTACACCCGATGTTGGCGAGAATGAAGTAATAGCAGGAGTTGTAACCGTAAATGTGCCTGGAGCTGCTACTGTTTGTCCCCCAATCACAACGGAAATGTTTAAGCCCCCCGCTGGTATTCCGGAAGGAACGCTTACCGTTAGTGTACTTGATGATGACGCATAAGCTGAAGTAACATACGAACCAAAGTTTACAGTATAGTATTGACCAGATACGAAGGTTCCATTTATGGTAACCAGGCCGCCCACCGGTCCGGATGAAGGTGAAAAGCTTGATATAGATGGTGCCGTAACCGTGAATTTCTGTGGAGCTGTTACGCTGTTGGGGCCTTCAGTTAAAACAAGCGAGTAACTTCCTGCAGCCAGGCTCGTTGGAACAATAAATGAGAACTGATTGTTACTGTATGAATTGGTGCTAACACTAACACCGCCTAAAGTTGCGCTGATGCTTCCATAGTATGTCGGGAAATTTGTACCTGTAACTGTAACTGAACTTCCCGCCAGGCCGGAACCAGGGGATAACGAAGTAAT
>JAFAKI010000076.1 GCA_019235595.1 Mucilaginibacter sp.
CGTATTACCGACCGTATCGGCATTGTAGGCTTTTTAGGAACCGGTGAAGTGGCTCACATTAATTTCTCCATCAATACCTTAAAACCAAACTATGGCGGCGGCTTCCGTTACTTCTTTGATACCGCAAAAGGGCTCAGCATCCGTGCAGATTATGGAATTGGCGAAAAAGCACCAGGAGAAGCACGGCAGAGTGGATTTTATATTGGGTTGGGGCAGGCGTTCTGATGTGCGGATGTGCAGATTAGTAGATGTGCAGTTGATCGAAAAAATCTTCTTTCTTGGGATTAATAATAACATGCTCATCCTTTTGAAACTGATTCAAAATATTGTTTTCAAGATAAGCTACAAGCTCATTTACACCGTCGGCCTTAGATGAATATCCACCTTTAATTGTCGTTTTATTATATGCTTCAACAAGCTTCAATTCTGCACTAACGACTTTATCACTATCATTATCGCAAACCAAACTGTATTCGATAGCATTACCATTTCTCGTTAATTCAATAATGAGGTCTCTACTCCCATCGTCATAGCGCATGCTATCCCTTCGTGAAAACTCACATTTTAAATCGCTGTGCAAGGAAACATAGTGATTAAATTTCCTTTCGAATTGACCAACTGTTCCTGTATATCCATATTTTTTTATTGGAGGGGATGTTGCGCTGACACCGCCTACAAAATAGGCAAATCCACCAATTAAAATTATTAATACAAGTCCGATGAGAATTATTCTCCTTGCCATATTAGAATTTTATTTTAAAATCTTCTTTTCGTTGACCTTTTCGAAAATAAACCGATCCTATCCAAAACAGATCTATCGTTACTGTAACCTGTGGATGCGCTTTTATCTGAGCCCAGGCTTCTTTCATACCCTCGCTCCAGTAGATGTCATCGAATATCAGTAAAGTATTTTCGTGCACTTTGGGCAGGCACCATTCAAAATATTTTAGTGTAGCATCTTTTTGGTGATTACCATCCACAAAAACAAAATCGAGCTGATCAAGGCTGTCAATTACTCCTTTCAAAGTATCATCAAAATTGCCAATTACTTGTTTGATGCCTTTTATATTCGATTTCTCAAAAACCTCTTTCGCTACGGCGGCTGTTTGCGGGCAGCCTTCGAGTGTATATAGTTCCGCTTCGGGTGCGGCTGCTTTCAGATATAATGAGGTAGTACCAAGACATGTGCCCAGCTCAATCATGTTTTTTGGTTGCTGATCTTTAACCAGGCGGTAAAGCAGTTGCGCCAGTTTGGGTGGTTTTAATGCATTTTTGGCGATCTCGCTTATTTTCTTTTGTTTGTTGTTGTTTACCAGCGATCCGGCACCCAAATCGGTCACGGTTATCATCCTGGTGTCAGAAAGCAGTTGTGCGCGAATGCTTTCAATATCATTATAAATATCTTTGCTTTTATAGTCGTAAATAACCTCATCTACAAGCCTGTAAACAAAAGGCGAATGTGTTCCGTGTCTGTTTTTACCCACCAAACGATGCCACAGATAATCCTTCGCGAACCTAAAATTTAACATGGCCGTAAAAATAGACAAAGGTTTAGTATTTTAGCTTACATAGAAATATGGTAGACCCTAAAGAGATTAATTCATTAATAAAACTGCTTGACGACCCCGACCGGGAAATATATGAGCATATTCACGATAAAATTCTTTCCTACGGCGGCGAGGTGATCGAATACCTCGAGTCTGCATGGGAACAGGCATTTGATCCTATACAACAAGAGCGCATTGCCAATCTTGTGCACGAGATACAATTCAGAATTGTAAAGGACGAACTGAAATTGTGGTATCACGGCGGTGCGTTTGATCTGCTGCAAGGTGCATTGATCATCAACAAATACCAATACCCCGACCTGGATGAGCAAAAGGTGATCAACCAGATAGAAGCCATTAAGCGCGACATCTGGCTGCAAATGATCTATGATGCCAGTCCGTCAGAGCAGATTAAACTGATCAATCACATTTTTTACAATATCCACGGCTTTAGCGGCAATACCACTAATCACCAGGACCCACAAAACAGCTACCTGAGCCAGGTACTGGAAACCAAAAAAGGCAACCAGATATCGCTGGCTATTATTTATTCCATCATTGCCCAAAAGCTGGACATACCTGTTTATGGCGTTAACCTGCCGCAGCACTTTATCCTGGCTTATGTAGATGAAACAATGGAAACCGAATTTGAAGGTGGGGTTTTATTCTATATCAATGCCTTTAACAAAGGCTTTATTTTCGGTCGCCGGGATGTGGATATGTTCCTGAAACAGTTGAATTTGAAAGCGGAAAAGCAGTTTTACGAGCCCTGCTCCAATGCAGACATCGTTCGCCGCATATTGCGCAACCTGATTAGCGCTTATGAAAATTTGGGATCAGCAGATAAGGTAGCCGAATTGAATGAGTTGTTGGAGATTCTTACCAACTAAACCTGTTTTATTTGCAATTGCTTTAAGGCAATTGAAACCGTAACTTTTTTCCTCTTATCAGCAGGGCCGTAACTAAAGACTAATTGAGGTTGCTTTGAAGATTTTGTCCAGCTAATAATCTTTGGATCGTAAACTGAAGTTAGTTTATAAACATGTTGTTCTGGAGCTTCACCGTCTTCTGAAGTAGCAATATAAATTGTGTTAGTTATCTCGTCTGTTTCGGGTATATTAGCGCTACCGGATGGATCAGATACCACAAATACTTTTATATAAAGCGTTTGGTTATCATTCGTAAATTCTATCGTTTTTTCAATATTGTTTAACACGTAAACTAAATCCTCATTGTTCACGCTACGATATTTAATATTTTGAGCAAATGCAGTCGAAAACCCAAAGCATAAAAAAAGGAATGGCAATAGTTTTTTAAACATCATAAGGTATAAGTTCATTTAGTTCCTCAAAATCCATTTTCCTTCAACCAATTCGCTCCCCACTCAAACCACTTGCCTTTATTTTTAGGATTGATCATGCCAAATCCATGTCCGCCTTCTTCAAATAAGTGCATTTCCGCTTTCACTTTGTTTTTTACCAAAGCATCGTAAAATTGCGTTGAATTTTGCACTGGTACTGCGCCATCATCTTCTGCATGTATCAGAAAGCAAGGCGGTGTATCGGGCGTAATTTGCTTTTCGTTAGAGTACAGATCGATCAATTCCTGCGATGGGTTTTTACCGATCAGGTTTTCGCGAGATCCTGCATGAGCATAGGGGCCGAAAGTAATTACGGGGTAAATCAGCATGGCAAAATCAGGGCGTAGACTGATGTTTTTGTCATTAGGTATTACTGCCTTCTTAAAATGTGTTGCCAGTGTTGACGCCAGGTGTCCCCCAGCTGAAAAGCCGATAATACCTATTTTATCAGACTTCACGCCCCATTCACCAGCCCTTTCCCGAACTATTTGTATAGCTCTTTGTGCATCCTGCAATGGCCCGATGGTTTTATCCACCATGATCTCATCGCTCGGCAAGCGATATTTTACAACAAAAGCAGTAACACCAATTTTATTAAACTCCCTTGCAATATCCTCCCCTTCGTAAGTCACGGTCAGGTTGACATAACCACCACCCGGGAACACGATAACGACCGTGCCATTAGCCTTACCCTTTTCAGGGAGGTATGGTGTAATAGTTGGGTCAGTTACCAAACTAACACTATACCCTTCTCTTTTCTCCACGTAATTAGCCGGTGCCTTTTTTGAATTAGGCACACCGTTAGGATAAAGCGGGATGGGTTTTTCCTGTGCGTTAAGATTCAGAGTAAATAGCATAACCGCGCCAAGCAATAAGCAGATGTTTTTTAGCATAGTTAGTGTATAATTGATGACCCGGAGGGCTGGAATCAAATATAACCAACTATTTGGAACCTCCAAATTCCATTAAATAAGCTTTTAGGAAATCGTTCAGATCGCCGTCTAACACAGCCTGTGCGTTTGATGTTTCATGATCGGTACGCAGGTCTTTCACCAATTTATATGGATGCAGAACGTAGTTTCTGATCTGCGAACCCCATTCAATTTTTTTCTTGCTGCCTTCTATCGCATTAGTGGTCTCCATGCGCTTACGCATTTCGATCTCATACAATTGCGATTTTAACAAGCGGATAGCATTTTCCTTATTCTGTAATTGTGAACGCGACTCCTGGTTTTTGATGATAATGCCTGATGGCTTGTGATACAAACGTACTGCAGTTTCCACCTTATTTACGTTCTGTCCACCAGCACCACCTGAGCGGAAGGTTTCAAATTCTATATCAGCCGGATTGACTTCTATCTCAATTGTATCATCCACCAAAGGATAAACATACACCGAAGCAAATGAGGTGTGACGTTTGGCATTGGCATCAAACGGTGAAATACGCACCAGGCGGTGCACGCCGTTCTCCCCTTTCAGGTATCCGTAAGCAAAGTCGCCTTCAAATTGCAAGGTAACGGTTTTCACGCCTGCTACATCACCTTCCTGGAAGTCCTGCTCGGTAACTTTATAGCCGTTCTTCTCGCCCCACATAATGTACATACGCATCAGCATACCCGCCCAATCGCAGCTTTCCGTACCGCCGGCACCGGCTGTGATCTGCAGTACCGCATTCAACTGATCCTCTTCCGCCGAGAGCATATTTTTGAATTCTAGTTCTTCAACAGCTTTTACGGCTATATTAAACTGCTCCTGCATTTCCGCTTCCGAAGCGTCGCCTGCCTGGTAAAACTCAAACAATACACCCGCATCCTCAACAGTGGATTGCACCTGCTGAAAAGCGTCTGTCCAAACTTTTTTGGTTTTGATGGAAGCCAGAACCTTTTCGGCTTCCTTAGGGCTGTCCCAAAAATTGGGGCCAACGGTTACTTCCTGTTCTTTTTGTAGCGCATCGAGTTTGTTATCGATGTCAAAGATGCCTCCTCAGGGAAGTTATTCTATCCCTCAAGTCCTGGATCTGTTCTTTAGTCATGCCGCAAATATAGGATTTCTGATGTGCAAATGTGCGGATGTGCAAATATGCAGATTTGAAAATGTGCAGATGAACACCGGCGCTTACCCTCCTTGCGCGCAGCGAAGGGAGGGTCGAACAGCGTAGCGCATTCAGGGTGGGTAGATATACGCCATGTATTTGCAGTAGTATCGCTTGCAGATTTTACCCACCCGGTCATTGCTTCGCTCGACCACCCTCCCTTTTGCAAGCAAAAAGGAGGGGATTTTTAGGTCCTGCCCAAAACGTCAAAGGGGTTGTAATTTACTTACAGCCCCTCTGAACGTGTTCTTACAGGTAGCGTATTTTTAACCGACAAGCATCAGCCTGTTTACTATCGTACTCAGGTCGGCGCGGTTGCCGTTAATTTTTGAAAGGAACGAACTTAAAGTGAATTCCTTATTCTTGTCGCCTTTGGTTTGTTCGATCAGCTCAATCATAACCGGCGGAATTAACGATTTAGAAATTTTTATGGCGGAAGTAGGGTTAATGTTATAATATCTGTTCAGCTTATTAGCGAACTTATTGATCACACTAGTAGTTAGCGGACTCTTGTATATTTCCGGATATTGGAAATACTTTACAAGGTCTTTCAACTTACCCGATTCCATCTGTCCCTTAAACACCTCGATAATTGAACTTGAAGCGTCGTTGATCACGGCTTCGCGGTCTTTTTCCAGTATTTCCGGATTCTCAATAACGGCCGTCCCGGCGTTATTTTTCACAATTAAAAAGAGTTTCTCAAACATAAAAAATGCCCCAATTAGTAGATTAACATTTTGATGACAAATGCCTTATTTATTTATCAGCAAGACAAAGGTACCAATTAATTTTTCCTAAAATCAAAACAATTGTCAAAATATTTTAAGATTTTCGCAATTTTTTGGTGTACAACAAACACTATGTAGGGTGTGTCAATTTAACACCCAAAAGAGGTGTGTTTTGGACACCGAAACCGGGTGTAAATTCGACACAAAATTCCGTTTCAATGTCATCTGAAAAACACTAAAATTTATTTGTTATTCACCTGAATTTTTAATTCTATTTTTGTGTAAAACCATTCAATTATGCTGCCAAATATTGATTTTACCACGACCCAGGCTTATAAATACTTAGCCGACCATTTTATTGACATCACATCAAAGAGTCTGAAAGACCTTTTTAAAGCTGACAATCAGCGATTTGAAAAATTTTCATTGAAATTTAACGACATCCTGCTCGACTACTCTAAAAACCGCATCGACGACGAGACCGTTGCTTTATTGATACAACTGGCGAAAGAATGTAGGGTAAAAGATGCAGCCGAGGCAATGTTCTCGGGCGAAAGGATCAATGCGACCGAGAACCGCCCGGTGTTACATATCGCCCTGAGAAACAGGAGCAACAGTCCGATCTATGTTGACGGACAAGACGTGATGCAGGACGTAAACCGTGTGCTCGAACAGATGAAAAACTTCAGCGAGGCGATCATTTCTGGTTCATGGAAGGGATATACCGGCAAACCAATCACAGATGTAGTGAATATCGGTATCGGAGGTTCAGACTTAGGCCCGGTAATGGTGACCGAAGCTTTGAAGCCTTACAAAAACCACCTGAATATGCACTTTGTATCCAACGTGGATGCAACTCATATAGTTGAAACGCTAAAACCGCTTAATCCTGAAACTACCTTATTCCTGATTGCTTCAAAAACGTTTACTACCCAGGAAACAATGGCCAACGCGCATAGCGCCCGCGACTGGTTCATTGCAGGAGGCGGAAAAGATGGTGATGTAGCCAAACACTTCGCAGCTTTATCTACCAATGCGCAGGCGGTTGAGAAATTCGGCATCGACACCAAAAATATGTTCGAGTTCTGGGATTGGGTTGGCGGTCGTTATTCATTATGGAGCGCAATCGGTTTATCAATTTCATTAAGCATCGGTTTTGAAAACTTTACTGAACTGCTTACCGGCGCCCATCAAATGGACCAGCATTTTAAAAATACCGAACCGGAACAAAACCTGCCGGTTATATTGGCATTGGTAGGTATCTGGTATAATAACTTCTTTGAATCTGAAACCGAAGCAATTCTTCCATACGATCAGT
>JAFAKI010000346.1 GCA_019235595.1 Mucilaginibacter sp.
CCAAACTTCTCGTAAAGCTCAATGGCGATGTCTTCGTAATCATTCCATTTAATAGGTAAAGCAAATTTATTGTCGCTCATTTTTTTATCAGAACAGTATCTGTGTAATCAAAATTTAAATCAGTGTACTCTTAGTATTAGTGGCCCAGGAAATTGGATTGATCAGGTAAAGTAACTTCAATATCACCTTCCTGCACCACGCATTGGCAACCCAAACGTGAATTGATACGCGGGTTAACAGCGCGATCAATAAAATCCTCTTCCTTATCTGATATTTCCTGGATATTATCCATCCCCTTGTTCACATAAATATGGCAGGTGCTGCACCCGCAAACGCCACCGCAGTTGTGCTGCAGTTCGATACCGTTTTCGAGGCAAACATCTAATACTGACTCACCTTCGGCAATGGGCAGTTCAATTGGTTCGTGCCCCTTTTCCTCAAAGCTGATCTTAACTTTATAAATATTCATTTAGGGCAAAAGTAACAAAATTTACCAACGCCCTACCCCCGATTATCCATTTTGATAATACCCTGACTTAACAGCTTGTATATCTGTTGTAAATCAATATTTTCCTGCAATTGCTCCAAATGTGAGGCCATGGTTTTCTCATCATTTCGCACAGCAGGGCCAGTTTGCACATCTGCAGGAAGATGCTCCTGAACTTTCTCAGCTGTTTCCAGTATCAATGGCCGAAGCAAATCAAACGGCAATTGTTTCTCCCCTAACAATTGCTGCGAAACGTAATATAGATAGTTCGGAAAATTGTTAGCAAAAACGGCAGCCAAATGCAAGGTTTTGCGTTGATCGGAATTAACCTTGTAAACATTCTGCGAAATAGTATAAGCCAACTCATTAATTATTGAAGTAATCCTTTCATCAGTGCCTTCAATACAAAGCGGTACTGTATTAAAGTTCAGTTCGCGTGTTTTACTAAATGTTTGCAAAGGGTAAAATACACCAGCGTTTTGAGTATATTTTTGTAGCATCCGCAAACTCGTCGCTCCAGAGGTGTGAACGATCAGTTTATTGTATTTAGCCAGTTCTGCAGCTATCGGCTCAATGGCATCATCTTTTACCGCGATCACAAACAAATCGGTTTCCGGGCTGATTTGTTGCAAATTATCAATAGCTTCAGCCTTTACATGATAAGCCAGCAACGAAGCGTTGTGCATATCGCGGCTGTATACCTGCACAATAGCATGCCCGGCATTTTTAAAAGCCGCTGCCAGGTGGGTAGCCACATTTCCGGAACCGATGATGGTAATGCGCATAATAATATTTATATTGCCTTATCTAAGCCTCCAAAATTATGCGATTCGTCACAATTATTCTATTTCTATTATCAGCCACGACAAAACATGCACATAGTGTTGAACATCGTTTTGCTGATGATACGTCCAAACACTCGGTCAACAAAAGAAATCTACCAGATTTTGAGGAGTTTAGAAAAAAGCACAAGCCATATTTTGACGATTGCGCTTTCACAAACAAATATTCAATTAAACAACGTCTAACGCGTTACCCCTTTTCAAAAGCCGTTAAGATAATTGCTGTTTCATATCCTACAAATTACCCCAAAGCGGATATTGAACTTGATGACCCTAATCACATAAATGATAGCCTACTTAAAATGAGAATTGATACTTTATCCAAAGAAGGGCTTCATGTAAAAAATGGGGACTTAAATTACAGCTCAATCAGGGAAATTAAAATTTTGAATAAGACACAGATTAATAAACTTACCGATATTATCTATAATACTGATTATAAGGTTAAAGTCTTTAATGTCACTGAGCGCGGAATGTGCTTTGACCCGCGAAATGCATTAGTCTTCTTCGATAAAGACGGTAAAGTATTTGACTATCTTGAAATTTGTTTTGAATGCCTGAATGCTGAATCGAAGTCAGATAAAATTACCGTAGGAACATTATGTACGCAGAAATATGAAATTCTAAGAAAGTATCTTATCAGTCTTGGAATTAAGTATGGAACGGTTAATAAAAACTAATATGCGTGCAATTACACTAATCCTGTCATTATATATGTCGATCAGCCTCTCAAACGCACATTGCGAAGAATATAATTTGGCCATTGATACCTTAAAAAAGTTAGTAAGCCAACACAAGCAACCTAAACCCAAGCAGTTAGCACCGCCTGACAAAGAATATTATAACGATTGCGTATTTACCAATAAATATACAATAACCGAACGCCTAAAAAGATACCCTTTCTCTAAGGCCGCCAAAATAGTGGCTGTGTCATACGATGGCACAGGAGAACCTAATATTGAAATAGCTCCCAACGGCGATACATTAGAAGCTGCAACTCATAAAAAATACAAAAATCATAAGCCTCATGGCTTGTATTTCAATAATGACACACTAAACCATAAGTCCCTATTCGAAATAAAACAACTCACAACCCAACAAATTGACCGGTTAACCAATATCCTATACAATACTGATTACCGGGTCCCGAATAATTACGCACATCCAGGAAATTCTTGTTTCAATCCGCGAAACGCGCTGATATTTTATGACAAAAACGGGAAAGTATTTGATTACCTCGAAATATGTTTTGAATGCGATCAAATAAGATCAAAATCAAATAGGATTTATTTTAATTCCGCCTGCACGCAAGGATTAGACTACGTGAAGAAATTCCTTGTTGACGTAGGAATAAAATTTGGAACATTGATGACAAAAAATCCGGACGAACAATAATCAGTAACTCTCAGTCTATATTCGTTTTCCCCAATCATCGCTTAGCTACCAATAGAATACAAGCCGTTTGTGCGGACACAAACAGCGGAATGACAGTAGTAATTCAACCGTTTTCAATTCCTTATTCCT
>JAFAKI010000086.1 GCA_019235595.1 Mucilaginibacter sp.
TTATGGTACTCTTCCAGGAAGATAACAAAGCTGTCTTCCATTAAAGTATTGATGCCATAACTAAATACAGTTCTATCACCAACATTTGAAACCACGCGACTAAAGAAGTAAAAATCCAGCACTCGGTAGCTCATCCTGAACCAGTCGTAATCCCAGCGGGAATAAAGCTCTAAGTCTTTTGTAACAGAGAAATTCCCAATATTCCAATCGATAAACACGGGAATAATCTCAAAAGAGCTCATGTTGTATTTCGAGCGATTTTTGAGAAATAATTCGCAATGATATTTCAGGAAATCAACTTGCATAGCCGAACCAAATTGCTGTTCATTCTTTTCCAGTTGCTTTTGAAGGGCATAAATATCTGTTCGAAGCGTCTTAGATGATTTTGGTAAAACGTTTTTTGCTCTTGAGCAAGCCTTATGAAACTTGCCGATCTGCTGGCCAAGCTTGCGGATATGGTATTCATCCAAACGACGAGGCATGCGTTCTGCAATACGGGTCGGATTATAAAACACCACCCAAGCATCTTCTTTTCCCTGTTTATGACGATAAATATAAACCCGGTTATTCTTTAAAAGCGACTTGGATAATACATTTTCAAATGGGTATAAGAGGTTATTCGACAAACTATGGATAATCCGGTGATCCTCTTTAAAAAGCTCAAATTTGCCAAAATGTGAAAGTTTGGCAATGATAATATCATCATCCTCAAAAGTTATCTTAAACACGTGGTTAGTAGAAACCATAGCGCTGATATCCTCTATATCACGTATTTTTTTAGAAGCATCATAGCCTTCCCAGGCCTTTTTTAGTATAAAATGATAGTCCATTATTACACGATTACAGGATTCCTAATTGGATTATCCTGACATTATTAGTTCATAATTGATTAAAGGAATGTAGGATCATGAAAATCCGATAAATCCCTCAATCGTGTTCATATTATTTCAAAATATCTCTTCAATTCCCAGTCGGTCACACTTTTTGCAAATTGTTTACATTCCCACAAGCGGGTTTGGGTATAATGATCGACAAAGCCTTCTCCAAATAATTCAGTGGCAATCTTTGAATCCTTCATAATATTGGTCGCATCAAGCAGGTTTGAAGGTATTGTCCCATTTTTCGTATCATGATAGCCGTTTCCTACAGTAGCCGGAATATCCAGTGGCAATTTATTCTTAATACCGTACAATCCCGATGCCAATGCTGCAGCCATCACCAAATAAGGGTTGGTATCTGAACCGGGAATACGTGTTTCTAACCGGGTATAGGCAGGAGAGGTATTAATGACACGGAAAGCGGTAGTCCTATTTTCGACCGCCCAGGTAATAGTAGTCGGGGCCCAGGCACCTTCAACCAAGCGTTTGTAGCTGTTTATTGTAGGTGCATACATTGGCAGGATATGTGGCAAACAATGCAATTGCCCCGCTAGATAATGCTTGTGCAAATCGCTCATCTTATTAGAGTCATCCGCGCTATAGAACAGATTTTCTGTTTTATCTTTATTCCATAAGCTTTGATGCACATGCCCGCCACAGCCTGGTAGGTTTTCATTCCATTTAGCCATAAAAGTTGCCATGATGCCATGTTCGTAAGCAATTTCCTTAACAGCAGTTTTCAATAATACGGCTCTGTCGGCAGCTTCCAGTACATGATCGTGCAGGATTGCCGCTTCGTATACTCCCGGACCGGTTTCTGTATGCAAACCTTCAAGCGGGATACCAACTTGCATCAGCAGATTGAACAGATCGTAATAAAAACTGCTGTTTTCTGATGTCCTTAATATAGAATAACCGAACATACCCGGTGTTAAAGTCTCCAGATTAGTAAAGCTTTTATCTTGAAGTGATTGCGGCGTTTCCCTGAAATTGAACCACTCAAACTCCTGCGAAAATTCAGGATGAAAACCAAGTGATTCACACTCTTTTGCAATTCGCTTTAATAAACTTCTTGGACAGGCCGGTAGGTCATTCCCATCTTCTTTACTGAAATCAGCGAGAAAAAAAGGAATATCATCCTGCCAGGGAATGGTACGAAAAGTTGACAGATCGATACGGCATAGCTGATCCGGGTATCCTGTATGCCAACCTGTTAGTTCAATATTATTATTACAAACGTCGCTACTGTCCCAGCCAAAAACTACGTCACAAAAGCCATAACCTTTTTGCAGTCCGTCGGCAAATTTTTTATGGTGGATCACTTTTCCACGCAGCACACCATCTATATCAGCAAAAGCGAACTTAATTTTATCTATATTTTTTTCCTTTAACCAGGCTATAATTTGTTGTTCATTCATGAGTAGTGATACGAAAAAGCGTTGGCAAGTTAAATATAAAATTAGTGAATTAGTGAGTGAGTGAATTAGTGAATGGTTAATTAAATTTGATAATTATGAAAAGCGCATTGTTATTTATCTATGGTACATTGTTAAATCATAACAATGACTTTGCCGTTTATCTGAAGGAACATAGTCATTTCTTTGCCAATGGCAAAATAAAAGGGAAGCTTTATGATATCGGTGAATATCCGGGTGCAATATTGGATGACGGTGATGAATACATATACGGCGTCATTTTACAAATCGACGATCCTGAGGTAGTATTTTCAGAACTAGATGACTATGAAGGTTATGGTGACGAGCAGCCAGAGCCTAATGAATTTATCCGGGTATCTACTCAGGTTGAGACAGTATCAGAAACAGTTACCTGTTATGTATATGTATATAATCTGCCGGTCGACGGTTTAGAAAAGATTGAGGGAGGCCGATATATCAAATAGATATGAAAAACGTCCTCCCCCTTAGAGAGGGCTGGGGTTGAGTCCAATAAAAAAGCCCTGCAGAATTGAATCTACAGGGCTCGCTTATATTTAATAGGGGTTTTATATTGCTGACTTAACAGTTTTAATGATCCGTGCAGCTACTTTGTATGGATCGGCAGCTGAATTTGGACGACGGTCTTCCAGATAACCTTTCCAGCCTTTTTGTACAGTGTACAAAGGAATACGGATAGAAGCACCACGGTCAGATACACCATAGCTATAATCGTGGATAGAAGCAGTTTCGTGTTTTCCGGTCAAACGCTGATCGTTATCAGCACCATAAACTGCGATGTGCTCTTTTACAACCGGGCGGAAAGCTTCAAGGATTTTTTTGTACACATCTTCGCTGCCTGTAGTTCTCAATAATGTGTTTGAGAAGTTAGCGTGCATACCTGAACCGTTCCAGTCTAATTGACCAAGCGGTTTGCAATGCCAGTTGATAGAAACTCCGTATTCTTCGCCAATTCTTTCGAGTAAATAACGGGCAACCCAGATTTGGTCACCAGCTTCTTTAGCACCTTTAGCAAATATCTGGAACTCCCACTGACCGGCAGCAACTTCGGCGTTGATACCTTCAACGTTCAGACCTGCTTCTAAACAAGCATCTAAATGTTCTTCAACAATATCGCGACCGAATGCATTTTTAGCGCCTACAGAGCAGTAGTAAGGGCCTTGAGGACCTGGATAACCACCTGCAGGGAAGCCAAGAGGTTTGTTGGTTTCCGGATCCCACAGGAAATACTCCTGCTCAAAACCGAACCAGAAATCATTGTCGTCATCTTCAATAGTAGCACGGCCATTTGACTCGTGAGCGGCACCAGTAGAATCAAGTACTTCGCACATTACCAAATACCCGTCTTTGCGCTGAGGATCAGTACAAATAAAAACAGGTTTTAAAATACAATCTGAAGAACCTCCTGGTGCTTGCTCGGTTGATGAACCATCAAAGCTCCACAAAGGGCAATCTTCTAGTTTGCCGCTAAAATCTTTCTCAATTTTGGTTTTACTACGAAGGCTTTGTGTTGGTTTGTAGCCGTCAAGCCAGATGTACTCTAATTTTGCCATTGTTTAATTGTTTTTGAAAAATTTGGATCAAGTATTAGTTTTAGTATCGTGAGTTTAAATTTCGAAGGCGAATTTAAATATTTTTTACAATTTTCATCACAATAGCAATAAAAAATTAAAAATATTTTCAAAAACCGCCGTTTTATCCATTCAAATAGACAAAAAATTGATTAAAACTAATTTTGAATTGAAATCCCGAGAATTTCCTTGCCAAAAATTAAGAAATGTTCATTTTCAAGATAACAATCCGAAATTACAAGGAATTTTATGCTGATTAATTATTTGTTTTTGTAAAAATGGCAA
>JAFAKI010000352.1 GCA_019235595.1 Mucilaginibacter sp.
CTAATTTGTTTAAAGTTAACGGATTCAAACGGATACATATTCGGTTTTGAAAAAAAGTGTGCTTTGCTTATTATTGCAATATCAAGGTGATGGTGTTCCACCTATTTGAACCGTCCTGTTGAATGCAGGTCTGATGGCGCCTACGAAATAAGTTTTTTTATATTTTTATTTCATAGGCATGAAACGACTACGTTATATCCAATTTTTTAAATCCTCTTACTTTTTAATACTCAGTCATCTTATCCGCTGGACTTTATTGACCATCCCTGTGGCTATAGCTGTAGGGGCGGTGGTAGCTTTGTTTTTATGGCTGTTAAACTGGGCCATACATTTCCGTTTTGCGCATACCTGGCTGTTATTCTTGTTGCCTGTGGCTGGTATCGTTATCCATTTTGTGTATAAGCTTTATGGAAAATCGTCTGAAAAAGGGAATAACCTGATTATGGACGAAATTCACGAACCCGGTGGCGGTGTGCCCAAGCGAATGGCGCCATTGGTGCTTTGGGCTACTATTTTCACCCACTTATTTGGCGGATCGGCCGGACGCGAAGGTACGGCCGTGCAAATAGGTGGGAGCATAGCCGATTTTTTTGGCCGCCTGTTTGGTTTGAATGAGCAGGACTCGCGCACCGTTTTGATGGCAGGGGTAGCAGCAGGTTTTGGCGCGGTATTCGGGACACCGTTGGCGGGGACAATATTCGCAATTGAAGTTTTAGCCATCGGTCGTTTGCAGTATGATGCCATTATTCCCTGTTTAATAGCCAGTATTTTTGCAGATCAGACCGTAGCTATGATCGGTATTCATCATACCGCTTATAATATCGAGCCATTTGCTACGCAACCCAATTTTGGTTTCAGCTTTATTCATTTTGATTATTTGTTACTGGTAAAGATTATCTTCTCGTCAGTGTTGTTTGGGTTGACCAGTTACTTGTTTGCCGAAATGGCCCATGGGGTAAAAAACGTAGCCCAACGCCTTCTAAAAGTTAAATGGCTGATCCCGGTTGTTGGAGGATTAATCATTATTGGTTTGACACTTATTTTAGGTCGGCAGGATTACCTGAGCCTAGGAGTTGATGCTCAATTTCCCGATTCGGTGACGATTCCGTCCGCTTTTCACCAGGGAGGCACCTTTACCTGGAGTTGGTTATGGAAAATAATTTATACCACCATTACGCTCGGCACAGGCTTTAAAGGCGGCGAAGTGACTCCGTTGTTTTATGTCGGCGCTACACTGGGTAATACGTTATCGCAATTGCTTAACGCTCCGGTTGGCTTGTTTGCAGCCATTGGTTTCGTAGCAGTTTTCGCCGGGGCAACCAACACGCCTTTAGCTTGTACTTTTATGGGGATAGAGCTTTTTGGCGGAGAATATGCCCTTTATTTTGCTGTAGCCTGTTTTACCGCGTATTTCTTTAGCGGGCATTCGGGTATTTATAGCTCACAGCGCATTGCTATTCCTAAAATCTTTGACCCCAATTATAGTAAGGAAACTTCGATAGGGCAATCGATACAGCGCAGGCGAAGTCAGTTGAGCTTTAGAATAACGAGATATAGGGACAAATTCGGCAGAAAATAATTCAGCCGATACCTAATCAATATTTGTTATAAAAAGGGCACTATCAAACGTCAAAAAAACCTGAAATTTTCAATCATATCTTTCTGATCTCCAGCTTGTATTGAATTTTAAATAAATAAATTTTCCGGAAGAACAAATATTTTGCTTTTCCTGTATTTATATTTACCGTTCATAACCAACTTAACTGATTGATGAAAAGAATCCTAGTGCTTATGCTCGCTTTGCTGTGGGCATCTTCCTCCGTTTTTTCCCAAACCATTGATGGACACCCGGCATGGGCCATGCAGGGCAATATCTACGAAGTAAATGTTCGCCAGTACACTAAACAAGGCACATTTAAAGCGTTTGCTAAGAGCCTCGACCGTTTGAATGAAATGGGCGTGCAAACCCTTTGGTTTATGCCTATCACCCCAATAAGTAAGGTAGACAGAAAAGGTTCGTTGGGAAGTTACTATGCAGTATCGAATTATACTGCTGTTAACCCTGAATTTGGTTCATTAAAAGACTTTAAAAAATTAGTTGCCGAGGCACATAAACTGGGCATGAAGGTGCTTATCGACTGGGTGCCCAATCATACCGGAGCCGATAATGTCTGGATAAAACGTCACCCTGATTTCTATGTAAAAGATAAAACCGGTAAACCCGCGGTTGCTTTCGACTGGGCTGATACCCGCCAGTTGAATTACAAAAATACAGTGATGCAGGACAGCATGATCAATGCGATGAAGTATTGGGTGGTAAATACCGATATAGATGGCTTCCGTTGTGATGTGGCCTGGAATGTTCCCGGCGCTTTCTGGAAAAAATGCATATCACAGTTAAATGCGATCAAACCGATGTTCTGGTTGGCTGAAGGGGATAAGAATTACCTGCATCCAAGCGGCTTTGATGCCACTTATCCCTGGGATATGTTCCACGCGATGGTAGGGGTGGCAAAAGGTGCCCGTCCTGCAACGGCATTAGATTCTATCAAGGCTAAATACGATAAAATTTATCCGCACAACGCGCTGGAACTATATTTTACCAGCAATCATGACGAGAACAGCTGGAACAAGGCCGATTATGGTACATTCCCTAAAGCATCTCATGCTCCGTTTGCTGTATTTACGCAAACGATGCCGCATAGTATCCCGTTGATTTACAGCGGGCAGGAAGAGCCGGTGTTACGTCCCATTAAGTTTTTTGATAAGGATAACATGGACATGGGCAAATACGACCGTGAAAAGTTCTACAAAACCCTTTTACTCCTTCGTAAGCGTAGTCCGGCATTGGCTGCCGACGCTTCCTTCCGTAAAGTAAATGCAGGTGATAATAAAGCGGTGTATGCTTATGTAAGGGAAAATGAGGGCAAAAAAATATTGGTTATACTCAATCTTTCTAACAAAGACCAAACTATTACCATTGATGATGAAAGCCTTATTGGCAAACCGCTCAATGTGTTCAGGCACGAGTATGAACCGCTGACCAGCAAGCCCTGGAAGATGGATCCCTGGGGATATGTGGTGTTTCAGTATAATTGATTGATTTTTTGTCTGAATCAGAATTTACAGAATTCAAGAATTACCAGAATTCTGAAAAATACATTAATTCTGTAAATTCTGATTCAGACGATTTCTACAACTTCACTTCACCCCAACCTTTGCGGTATTCCCTTCGGATAAATTGGTTGGCCGGTTCATAGTTGGTTACTTTCATGTTGGCTCCATCCCATAGTAAGGCCCGGTACCTGCCGCTGAATTTCAAGCCTTCCATTTGACCGTAAACGGGATCGTTACGTTTGATTTTCTCCTGGATATCAAAGGTTCTCAACAACAGGTTGCCCATCAGTACGGTTTCGGTTAATGGTCCGGCATAGCCAACAAACGGCGAATCGACCTCCATTTTACCTTTTCCGGCGATGCTGGCATCTATCCATTGCCACCAGTGCCCATCCATATCACCTTCAATACGTGGATATTTTTTAGGGACATTCACATCTTTATTAAGCGACAGCGGCAACAAGCGCGGATGACTGCCGCCCCACCCACAGCTTACTTTACCTTTTGCGCCGATGAATAGGGTGCAACCCTCAAAGTCATTTTCGCTTGGGATATCGCCTAATGCCTCATTCATGTTCAGATCGGGGTCAAGCTCGTTCAGACGTTCAGGTGTAATACCGCCATCCATCCAGTACAGGTCGAGCGGCTTGCCGTTTTGCTGAGTGAATTTAAATTTGATAGAGCTGCTTACCGGGCCGCTTTTTGGATAAATGCCTTCTTTAAAAATGCCGCTGTAAGTGGTGCTGGCACTGCCCGATACCTCGGTAGGGTAGCCCAAACCTAACAATTTAAACGGCGGGCCCATAATATGGCAGCCCATGTCGCCCAGGGCGCCGGTCCCAAATTCCCACCAACCGCGCCAGTTAAATGGAACCAGGTTCTCAATATAATTGGTTTCCTGTGCGGTACCCAGCCACAAATCCCATTTTAATTCTTTGGGTATAGGTGGTTTTGATGTCGGCCAGTTGATACCTTGCGGCCATACGGGACGGTCTGTCCAGCAGTACACTTTTTCTATGTCGCCGATCAATCCAGCCTCAAACCACTCCCGCATGGTACGCATGCCCTCGCATGATGCTCCCTGGTCGCCCATTTGGGTAACTACGTTATATTTTTTTGCAGCCTCGGTTAGTACACGTGCCTCATAAATATCATGGGTCAAAGGTTTTTGCAGATACAGGTGTTTGTTCAGCTGCATGGCGCTCAAACCAACGATAGCATGGTTATGATCGGGTATAGCTACTGTTACCGCATCAAAATTCTTGTGCTCTTTGTCGAACATTTCGCGCCAGTCGTGATAAAACTTGGCTTTTGGGAACTCCTTAATACGCGGAGCAGCCCCACGATCATCTACATCGCATAAAAAGGCTATTTCTCCATTCTTCCTCGGCGAATTAGCGTGGTGTTTAATATCATTCTCCGCTTCGCCGCTACAGCCTACAGCTGCAATGTATAGCTTATCGCTTGGTGCCACATGGCCCGCCCCGCCCAAAACATAGCGTGGCACAATGTAAAAGCTAGCCGCAGCAACCGCCGCTTTCTTAATAAAGCTTTTACGGCTGATAGTATTTTCGTTGGTTGATTGTTCGTCGGGTTTCATGGCCATTATTTCTTTTTAAGCGGTTTTATAGCAACTTCCTTGAAATATACGATATCATCATCGCCATGATTTTGCAAACCAAACCAGCCGGAGTTCGGCCTTAAACCACGATAAGGCTCAAAATCAAATTTACGCTCAGGCGTTGGGTCGCCTTCTTTATAGTCGGTTACTTTTACGCCATTTACGTAAACAATAGTACGCGGCCCATCCAGGGTGATCTCCATGGTGTTCCATTCAGGGCCCGGTTTGCCGGGTTTAGCCAAAGGTTTGGTTAAGGAGTATAACGTGCCGGTAATATGGTACTCGTCCTCATTTGAGGTTTCAGGATGGTTATCTATTTGCACCTCGTAGCCATAAAATACAGGCATCCATGGCTCACGGGGTTCTAACGGAATACGGATAAATACACCTGAGTTACTGTTTGATTTCTGCATCTGGTACACTACTTTGATGGTGCAATTGCTTAGCTTACCACCTTTCCAGTAAAGCAGGCCCATGCCACCATGACTACGTATGGTACCGTCTTCAACATAGTGGGTGCCAGGGCCTACCTGTTGAAAATTATTAATGTCCTTACCATTAAAAAGCTGTGTCCAGCCTTTATCAACCACCTGGGCCGATGCATGGTTAAAGCTTGAAAGAATCGTGAGGCCAATGCCCATACCCAAGCCTTTCAACATTGATTTTTTGATCGCGCTATTCATTTTGATTGAGAAAATTTTAATGACACTGCGGGACGAAACCCCCAGTGGGTTGGTTTATAATACAAGCAAATTACCTATTTTCTGAATAACAAATACTGGCAAATACTCATCAAAATATATACTATTTTATCCGCATGGGAGGCTTAAAGCGAAAAACAGAAAGTCCGAAGTATATCAAGTCGAAAACGTTTTTAACTTTCGACTTTTAGCTCTTTACTTGCCAATAGAACTGAAAAGAAATCCACATAGTGTAATAGCTGCCGTTATGTACAATGTTGAGAATCGGAATTTGAAAAAGATGAGCAATGAATCTATAGGGTTTAAATGGTGTTAATATTGTATTGATAATCAATTAATTATAATATTATAAATTATTTGCTTTATTCGATGCTAAATGTTAAATTTGAGTATAGCGAAATTAACATAAGTTATTAACATTTGCTATTTCGCTAAATTGAAAGCATCTGCCTCCTGTAATGCTTTAAAAACCAATTAATTGAGCCGAAGATGGAAGAGTTAGAGAATTACCTTATTTTAAACAACTGGCTGCGTAACGATGATAATTCCTATTGGTTTACTTTGGGCAACTACTATTTTGTAGAGGTGATACTGAATAAGGAGAAATTTACCGCAGTACGTAATGTATACGATCCATATTATTGCCGGATATCCAACAGCGAGGAGTGGCAACCATCCATGATGCACAAAGCGCTGATTAGGTTTATTGAGAATTACAACCGACTCTACGCTGAAAGCCCTCAGCAGAGGAAACTGGCCTGAGACAGTATAAAAGCAGAAGCCGTTTCCCACATGTTGCGGGCGCCTCGACATGACATCCCTTTATTTGATTTTAAGCCTTTTCCTTTCAGCATTAACCTTTCACCTTTCAGCTTTGTTTCGTATTTACCAGTTTACGAATATCAAACCCACGACTAGCGGCCACCAGTACCAGGTGGTTATAGGTCATACTGTCCATTACCGGTTTACGGTTCAATATCCATAAATATTTACGGTTAGGGTGGCCCACTACAGCGTAGCTATAGTCGAGTGCAAGGGCTATTATCCAATATTTGCCACTAAACGGCCATTGAAACTGCACTTCCAGTTTAGCGCTTTCTTTATCATCAACAGAAGCTATACCTGTGGTTGTTTTTAATTGTCCGTTTTTCAGGCAACTGTTTACAAGGTTTATTTTACCATCATCGCGCAAACTGTATTCGGAAGTAACATTGGTGCATCCTTTCTCAAAGCTTTGAGGGAATTTGGCAATCTCATACCATTTACCAAGGTATTTTTCAAGCTCAACGTAGCCTACAGTTTTCAGGGGCTTATTTCTTGTAGCTAAGGCCAGGGCGGCTATACCTATCCCGGCCAGGGCAGTACCTGCAATGATCTCTTTTTTCATGCCTCAATAACAAGTTGGTTGTATAAAAGTTCGGCATTTGGCTTTTTAGTTGCAAGGAAAATGCTAAATGGTTGATAATTATTTCGTTTAAGTTTATAAATATTATAATGTTGAAAATTAATTTAAAAATATTAAACAATAAGAGAATGCGGGGGTTGGTTATTTAGAACAGCAAAATTTTAAAAAAGATGGAAGATACTTCAAAAACGATCGAGATATTGGGCGACCTGATACTGATCAATAACGACCGTATAGAGGGCTACGAGCGAGCGCTGAAAGAGATAGAGGACGATACAACTAATGCCGACCTGATACCTATGTTTTTACGATTTATAGACGACAGCCGGCGATATAAAGTAGAGTTGGGCACCGAGATTGCAGCTCTGGGCAGCGAGATAAATACCGGTACTACGGTTCCGGGCCAATTGCATCGTTTATGGATGTCGATAAAGGAGGCTTTTACAGGGCACGACCGGCATAGTATACTGGAAGAATGCGAGTATGGCGAAGATGCTATTCAGAAGGCTTATCGTGCCGCGTTGGACCAAGAGGCACTGGCCGCCTACATTCGTGAGATATTGATGGAACAGGAGGGAGAACTGATAGATGCCCATGACGAGATAAAAGAGCTTCGCGATAGCGTCCATTAAAAACATCATTACCCACTAATTGACAAGCCGCCTCATTGACAAAATGTGGCGGCTTTTTTGTGAAAAACCTTTTGTTAAAATGCAGAAAAACAGATGCTTGATGTAACCAAATCATTCCGTTTACGTATAAATGCGCAGAAACAGCCTGGTTCAGTATGAAAAAGATCATTATTATACTGTTTGTAGCATGTTTAAACGCTGCATTATTCAGCTCATGTTCAAAAGATGGGCTTGCACCTGTTCCCCAACAAAGCAAGGGAAGCAGCACGATTAGCCCCGCAAAAAACAATATCAGTCCAGTAATCCCTCCAGATCCTATAGTGGGTAACGTAAACACCGCCATAACCCTTTCGGGCCAATGGAAACTGGTGAAAGATTCTACCGGTTACTCAGGTGGCCAAGGTGCGTCGGGCAGTGCATACAAGGGCATTGCAGCCGATTATTTTGAATTTACCAACGATGGTAAACTGTACATACAGGAAAATGGCAGTGCTGATTCGGCAACTTACACCATCAATACGGATAAAAGCATAACGGTTAATTATTTGGTTTATAATGGCATCCCTGTAACCTCTTATGGGGCGGTTATTACCAATTTTCACCAGGTTAATCTGACCAGTGTTTCAGTAACACTTACCTCATCTGTTGCATCGCCGCAAGGAATTGCTTATCGGACCATAGATTTGAAAAGGTAAATTCATTTACCCTCCCACACATTATTCTCCTTATTGATATCTGGATCATAAGGGGTGCCTAATTGCATCTTTTTTATGCGTTTGTGCGACAAATGATTAATAGTAAAAGTTTTATTCCCCGCCTTCCAGGCATTGATACTCTCGTGAACCAACTGGGTGGTGCCGTCTTTATAATAGATGGTCAGGTTGATCGGAATAGGTTTGCCACCAACATTGGTGATAACCACACTATAAGTACTTCGCTGTAAGGTTACTTTTGAGATGGCCAGATCGGGTGTGCCAAGGT
>JAFAKI010000354.1 GCA_019235595.1 Mucilaginibacter sp.
TATGCACCCGAATGGTTTTTGGCTTTTGGGCGCTGTGTTCCTGTGTACAACGGGTGCCGAAGCGCTTTATTCTGATTTGGGCCACTGCGGGCGTAAAAACATACAAATGGCCTGGATATTTGTTAAAGTTTGCTTGCTGCTTAATTATTTTGGGCAGGGTGCGTGGGTGCTTGCCCAAACTAAACGCCCCGACTTTACTGTAATAAACCCATTCTATGCTATAGTGCCGCACAACTTTTTGATACCAAGTGTGATCATCGCTACATTTGCAACCATTATTGCCAGCCAGGCGTTGATAAGCGGTTCGTTCACATTGATAAGCGAGGCCATCAGCATGAATTTCTGGCCGCGTATCACGGTGAAATACCCATCTAATATCCGAGGCCAGATTTATATCCCTGCTATCAATTGGGTATTGTGTTTTGGCTGCGTGGCGGTGATTTTATACTTCCAGACATCTTCGGCTATGACGGCCGCATATGGTTTCTCTATCACTATCGCCATGTTGATGACCACCATCCTGATGTATTATTATATGCGCTTTAAAAGGCATTGGCCTATCTGGATAGTTACCATCATACTTTGTGTGTTTGTTACGGTAGAGTTCTCTTTTTTCATGGCCAACTCAGTTAAAATCCTTAAGAGATTGTTCTTCCTGGTATTTGAGTTTGGTTTGATATTTACCATGTACGTATGGTTCAGGGCCCGCAAGATCAACAATCGTTTCCTGCACTTTATCGATCTGAAAGATCAGATACCATTGCTTACCGCTTTAAGTGAAGATGAAGGCGTATCAAAATATGCTACACACCTGATCTACTTGACCAAAGCAAATAACAGCAAGCAGATCGAGCAAAAAATAATGTACTCCATATTCAGCCGTAAGCCTAAGCGAGCGGATATCTATTGGTTTGTACACATTGAGCGTATGGATGATCCATATACGATGGAGTACAGCGTAGAGGAAATTGAAGAGAATAAGGTAATCCGGGTTGAATTCCGTTTAGG
The DNA here is from genome assembly GCA_019235595.1 of Mucilaginibacter sp. Classification (GTDB taxonomy): domain Bacteria; phylum Bacteroidota; class Bacteroidia; order Sphingobacteriales; family Sphingobacteriaceae; genus Mucilaginibacter. Next base: position 1,009 of record JAFAKI010000354.1, read on the forward strand.
GTTCAGGATACAGCCGCGTGTGAATGTGTTATTCAGAAAAGTAGTTGAAGATATGGTATCACGTAATGAACTGGATATCCTTAGCCGTTACGAATCGCTGAAGAAGTTCCACATGGCTGCCGACTTCCAGTTTGTGATCATCGAGAAATTCCTATCTTACAATAACGAATTCAGCATCACCGAGGGCTTTATATTGAATAGCTATTTCGCAATCAAGAGACTGGCCCAAAGCGAAGCAAAAGCCTTTGGTTTGGATACCAGCGAAACACGTATCGAAAAAATACCGCTTATTGTGAAGCCGGTTAGTAACATTGTTTTGAAACGTGTAGACCCGGTAACACACTATAGGGGCGAATCTTATTAAAATATTTTTTATAATAACTATCCTGAAAATAATACAATACAACTGTTTTCAGGATAATAACTTACAAACTTTATTTACAGCTCTGGTTGTCATTAACGATTAATCAGGGCTGTTTTTATTTGGGCACTAATTTGTTTTTATGTGTTTGTTATATATATTTTTGTTTATGTAATAGGTATTATTCCAACACTTTAATTACTCTTAAAAAACCAAACCTCAACAAATCTGTTTACCTAAACATGGCTCAGAATGTATATTTATTGGCGACTGATCCCAACAACCCTTGCAGGGATGTGATCCATTCAAGGGATACTGATTTAAAAGTCAGGGTTTTTTGCCTTGACGAAGAAGATTTTCATCATGATGCAAGTGAAATTCAGCTGTACGGACAATGCACCGATGCCTTGTATGCTTTTGAAACGATCGGGATTGCTTCGGATGACGCTATAGATATTGTAGAAGCCATACAATGGTATGCCAGCTATATCCATTGCCCTGAGATGGAAATATTACCGGAGGACCCCCGCCTTGGTAAAAATATAGCTATGTAATTTCTGTTTATTATTTACGTTTACCTGCAATTATGACCAATCTGAAAAAAGATTTGTATACGCTTTGCGTCAATTATGTAAAGGCGCGC
>JAFAKI010000358.1 GCA_019235595.1 Mucilaginibacter sp.
CAAAACTTTTAATCAAGGCGGCACCACTTACCCCATTCAGCAACCCGTTCCAATATTCGGTTACGCTGTTACCAATCGGAGTAAGTGCTCCAAGCCCGGTTACTACAACTCTTTTAAACTCCATTTAAGCTAATTGGAGATTTTTTATTTAACGTTTTTTTCAAGGTAAGCAATTGCCTGCCCTACAGTGCCAATTGTTTCTGCCTGATCGTCAGGAATAGCCACGTTAAATTCTTTTTCAAACTCCATGATTAATTCCACGGTGTCTAACGAGTCTGCACCAAGATCGTTGGTGAAGCTGGCTTCAGGTGTTACTTCACTTTCGTCAACACCTAATTTTTCTACGATAATAGCTTTTACTCTTGAAGCGATATCAGACATACTTTTAATGGTTTAATGATTAAATAAAATTCAGTGCAAAGAAAAATAAAATCTATCAAATAACAAATCTAAAAACTTTTGGTATTTGCAAGTAACAAAATTTTACCGCGAGAGTTTCTATTTGTATTTTTGAGCCGGGCAAAATTAGTGATTTTGAACAGGAAAACATTAAAGTTTGAGATCGATTTAGATTTTGTGTTGATAGCCATCACCACATCACTGAAGGATTACCGTATTTGCCATCATATAAACAAGCATTTAAGACTTGGTTTTACCCGCAGCGCCGACCTGGAAGTGGATATTCTGCCTGGTGCGGAGCCTGTTTATTTTTCTATGTTCCAATATCATTGGGAAGCCAGCGAAACAGATTTTTATTTTTTAGCTAATAAAGGATCGGATGGCTACCTGGTACCCGAGATGCGTAAGGCCGATTATTTTCTAATGATCAGGAATTATATTGATGACGTAGACCTGGAACAACTGATCACAGGGCTTAACCGGATACCCGAAATTGTGGCAGCCGTAAAGATTGATCCAAAAAAAATTAAATCACGGGAAAATCTTTTATTTTAGCGCCGATTTTAAAAAGTGTATCGGCTACACTAATTTAGTTACCATAATAAGAAAACAGCCAGTTTAACCCTGATAAATATGAAATTATCTTACAACCGTACTAAAATTGTTGCCACAATGGGTCCGGCATCAACCAATAAGGACATCTTGTTAGCAATGATAAAGGCAGGTGTGAATGTATGCCGCCTCAACTTTTCGCACGGAAGACCTTCTGATCATCAGAAAACTATCGACACCATTCGTGAAATAAACGAACAATATAAAGTGAATGTGGGCATCCTCGCCGATTTGCAGGGCCCAAAAATCCGTATCGGATTGGTAAAAGATGGTGGTATTCACCTGGTAAACGGCTCACAAATACATATCACTACTCACGAGTGCGTAGGCGACGATAATCGTATTTATATCACGTACGAAACCTTCCCGCAGGATGTAAAGCCAAATGAGATCATCCTTTTGGATGATGGCAAGATTCAGATGCGGGTGATCGAAACCAACCGTAAAGACTCTGTACTTTGTGAAGTGGTGCACGGCGGTATCCTGACCTCTCGTAAGGGTGTTAACCTGCCTAATACCAAAGTATCTATTCCAAGCTTAACTGAAGAGGACCTGGTAAACCTGGAATTCGCCTTGCAAAATGATGTGGAATGGATCGGTCTTTCATTTGTCCGTACCGGTGAAGATATCGTGGAGCTTAAACGTATCATCGCAGCCAGCGGAAAAGCTGCCCGTGTAATTGCCAAAGTTGAAAAACCTGAAGCGATTGATAATATAGATGCTATTGTTGCAGCAACTGATGGTGTGATGGTTGCCCGTGGTGACCTGGGTGTTGAAATGCCATTGGAAGAAGTTCCTTTATTACAAAAAATGATCATCCGCAAATGCCGTGAGGCTTCAAAACCGGTTATCGTAGCCACCCAGATGCTGGAATCAATGATCACTACCCCCCGCCCAACCCGTGCAGAGGTGAACGACGTAGCCAACTCGGTGCTGGATGGCGCTGACGCCGTGATGTTGAGCGGTGAAACTTCCGTTGGTGAGTTCCCGGTAATTGTTATTGAGACCATGGCTAAAATTGTACGTAATGTAGAAGAGCTTGGCTATCCTTTTAATACTACCTTGGTTCCGGAAATTCCACATGCACCGGCCAACTACCTGAGTGACGCCCTGTGCGGATCGGCAGTTTACCTGGCTGAGCATACTAACGCAGTGGGCATCATCTCTATGACGGTATCGGGGTATACTGCTTTCGAGATATCAAGTCACAGGCCAAAAGCAGGTACTTATATATTCACATCAAACAAAAATCTGCTAAAGGCTTTAAGCCTGGTTTGGGGCGTGCGCGCTTTCTACTATGACAAACTGGAAAGTACAGATCAGACCATTGCCGACGTAAACGAAATATTAAAATCAGAACACCTGATTGAAGTAGGTGACGTGGTGATCAATACTGCATCAGTGCCTATCACTAAACGGGGTAAAACTAATATGCTGAAGGTTTCTGTGGTGGAGTAAGGCCGTTGAAAGGTTGGAATGTTGTAAAGTTGAAAGGTTATTTTGAACCATAATATAAGTCCCGGATAAACCGGGATTTTTTGTTGTTTAGCTATTTATTATGCATGATAGATTTTGATAAACCCATCGGCAAGTCCTTTGGCGGCGATTCTTGTGTACACCTCGAGTACCATTTGACCAGGGCATTCGAGAATGCACCAAGGGCTAATAAATTCGAATATGTATGGTGCGATGGTGTTGATACGCCCGATGCCAGGGACATCTCTATGGAAAATTTTATGGCAACACGGGAAATTGTAACCAGGGCATGGTTAGGGTACTCCGGACAGGACATCTATAAGATGACAATAAAATTGGGACAGAAATCCTGGGAAAAATGTTTGAAAGGCCACGGCCTGCTCAGATGCTTACCAAGCGATAAATCCATCGATTGGGTTGACATTGATATCGAAAACAGAACTATTATTCTACAATTAAAATAGTATTATATAATTCAAGATAGCTTGGACATTAGTTGAAACAAAATTTCAACTTTACAACATTCCAACCTTCCAACAATCAATAAACCGCCGCTTCACAAACTTTCAGGAACAGCTTGTCGAGATTGACAAAATAATAGTCCCAATAAATTTCAATCATTTTCCTCATCTCAGTAAGTTTTGGTATCCTTTACAAGAACCAAAAACGATGCCATGGTTTAATTATTACTTAACTTTAAAGAAAAAAAGGCACTGGTTCGCCTCTTTTGCCCTTTGCTAAAAAAATTCGTATCTTTAAAAATTCTGCCACTTCATTATTAAACGAAAAACATAACAAAATTAACTGAAAATTCTTCGATTTTTTTTCATTTTTTAGTTTTCCACACATACAATAATCTATAAATCAATTATTTATAGCAACGCATTAATGATAATCAGCTTCGACTTCACAGGCTGTGGAAAACTCCAAATTGATACAGATTATATTGAACAATAAATTTGATTAAAAACCCCTAAGGATTTTTTAACACTATAATAACTTATTAGACATATAGATATGGGCAAAAACATTTCAAAAAAAGCAACCGCTTCGAGCGGCACAGGAGGGCTAAAGGTTGACAGATACTTTAGCAAAGAAGGAAAGAACGTGTACGACCTGTTCAAGTACGAGAAGCGCTCATCGGTGATCCGCAACCCTTCGGGTGACGCTGTGTTTGAAATGAACGATGTTGAAGTACCGGCCTCATGGTCGCAGGTGGCAACCGACATCCTTGCACAGAAATATTTCCGCAAGGCGATGGTTCCACAACCTGATGGCACAACAGGTTCTGAGAAAAGCATTAAGCAGGTTGCCCACCGTATGGCTAATTGCTGGAAAGATTGGGGGATGCGTTATGGTTATTTCGCCTCAAAAAAGGATGCCGAAATATTCTATGACGAAATCGTATACACTATCGTTGGTCAGCTTGCTGCTCCAAACTCACCACAATGGTTCAACACCGGATTGCATACCTCGTATGGTATCACCGGTAAACCACAGGGGCACTATTATGTAGATCCGGTCACCGAAGTGTTGAGCAAATCAACATCAGCATACGAACGCCCTCAGCCGCATGCCTGCTTCATCCTTTCTGTCGAGGATGACCTGGTAAACGAGGGCGGCATCATGGACCTATGGGTTCGTGAAGCGCGTATCTTTAAATACGGCTCAGGTGTAGGTACCAACTTTTCCAAAATCCGTGGCGAAAACGAAAAACTTTCAGGTGGTGGCTATTCATCAGGCTTAATGTCGTTCCTGAAAATCGGCGATCGTGCTGCAGGCGCTATCAAATCAGGCGGAACAACCCGCCGTGCCGCCAAAATGGTTTGCCTTGACCTGGATCACCCTGAAATCGAAAGCTTCGTAAATTGGAAAGTGGAAGAAGAAAAGAAAGTAGCCGCTTTAATAGCCGCTGGTTACTCTTCAGACTATGAAGGTGAAGCTTATCGTACTGTATCCGGTCAAAATTCCAATAACTCCGTACGTGTACCAAATGAATTCTTCTACGCTTTGCAACAAGGTAAAGACTGGGAGCTAAAAGGCCGTATGAATGGCAAGACCGTAAAATCGATCTCTTCTCAAAAATTATGGGATGATATTTCTTTTGCGGCATGGGCATGTGCCGATCCGGGTATACAGTTTGACAGCACTATTAACGAATGGCATACTTGCCCTGAAGGTGGCCGTATCAATGCATCTAATCCGTGCTCTGAGTACATGTTCCTGGATAATACTGCATGTAACCTGGCGTCCATCAACCTGGCACACTACTTTGACGAAAAGACTCGTGTATTCGATGTGAAAGGCTTCGAGCACTCCTGCCGTATCTGGACCATCGTTCTGGAAATATCTGTACTGATGGCTCAGTTCCCTTCAAAAGAAGTTGCTCAGCTTTCATATGACTACCGTACCCTTGGTTTAGGCTATGCTAACTTAGGCTCGGCCCTGATGGTAAATGGTATTCCGTATGACAGTGACAAAGCACGTGCTATCGGTGGCGCTATCACCGCTATCATGACCGGTACTGCTTATGCTACCTCCGCTGAGTTAGCACGCGAATTAGGTACATTCAGCCGTTACGAAGAAAACAAAAAACATATGTTGCGTGTAATGCGCAACCACCGCTATGCAGCATATAACTCAACTGAAAATTACGAAGGTCTGGATATCCTGCCTCCGGGAATTGATCAGAAACAATGTCCTGACTACCTTCTTTCAGCAGCATGCAATGCATGGGACAAGGCTGTTGAAATGGGTGAACAATATGGCTACCGCAATGCGCAAACCACCGTTATTGCTCCAACAGGAACCATCGGTTTGGTAATGGATTGCGATACTACCGGTATTGAGCCTGATTTTGCTTTGGTTAAATTCAAAAAACTATCTGGTGGCGGCTACTTCAAGATCATCAACCAGGCTGTACCAGAAGCATTGAAGAACTTGGGTTACCAGGAGCACGAAATAACTGCTATTGTTAACTATGCTAAAGGAAGTGCAAGCCTTGAAGGTGCTCCGCACATCAATCCTGACAGCTTAAAATCAAAAGGCCTGACCAACGCTGAACTGGAAAAACTTGATAAAGCGGTGGTATCAGCATTCGAGATCAGCTTTGCATTCAATGTGTGGACTTTAGGCGAAGATGCTTTAAAACGCCTTGGATTTACTGCTGAGCAGTACAATGCACCTGGCTTTGACCTGCTGCGCGGCTTAGGCTTCACCAGGAAACAAATAGCTGAAGCAAACGAGTATGTATGTGGTACCATGACCATTGAAGGCGCCCCATACCTGAAAGCAGAGCATTATCCAATATTTGATTGCGCTAACAAATGTGGCGCTAAGGGCGAGCGTTATATCCATGCACACGGCCACATCAAAATGATGGCTGCTGCACAACCATTCCTGTCAGGCGCCATTTCAAAAACCATCAACTTGCCAAACGAGGCTAAAGTTGAAGAAATAAAGGACTGCTACGAGCTTTCATGGAAATTAGGTTTGAAAGCCAATGCGCTTTACCGCGATGGTTGCAAACTATCACAACCATTGTCAACCAAATCTGACAAGAAAGAAGAAGCCGATGAAAAGCTGGATAGCGTAGAAGAAGTATTAGGCGAAGCAGCTAATGTAAAATTAAGCGACCTTACTCCTGAGCAGGTGTTGGAAGCAGCAGTGGCTATTATGGAGAAATCTAAGGATACCCACTTTATGCGCCAGTTATCGCGTGTGGTTCAAAAGAAGAGCCTGCCGTACAAGCGTCGTGGTTATACTCAAAAAGCGAGCATCGACGGACAAACCGTGTTCGTTCGCACAGGTGAGTATGAAGACGGAACATTGGGCGAAATCTTCGTGGATATGCACAAAGAAGGTGCAACTTTCCGCTCGCTGATGAACTGTTTTGCTATCGCAGTTTCAGTAGGTTTACAATATGGCGTGCCACTGGAAGAATATGTAGAGAAATTCACCTTTACCCGCTTTGAACCTGCAGGTATGGTGATTGGTCACGCCAACATTAAGAGTGCCACCTCAATTATCGATTATATATTCAGAATGCTAGGTTACGAGTACTTAGACCGCAGTGACCTGGTACATGTAATAACTGAACAGAAAGGTGTGGTAGGCAACCCGCAGATGGAAGATGAAGACATCAACCCTGATACTACCAACGTCTATGAGCCATCGCCGGCAAAAGTATCTTCGGATGCAACAAGCAGCAAAAAACAAGGCATCAGTCTTGATTTGAGCATGGGCGTGCAAAGCGATGCACCGGCATGTAACGTTTGCGGTCACACCACTGTACGCTCAGGCACTTGTTACAAATGCCTGAACTGCGGTAACTCAATGGGTTGCTCTTAATAGCTGAAAAGGCAGCGTGAAAGCGTAAAGAAACAAGCTATTCGTAAAATTGGCTGTTAAGCTCAGTTTTATAATGGTTAATGTGTGTGAAGCCCCGGCTTTTTGGCCGGGGTTTTTTTGTTGACAGTTTTAAACTGTCATTATCCGTGGGTTTCAGTTACAAACTGAAACCAGTAGAAGGTAAAAAATAAAAATACTGGCTTCAGTTTATAACTGAAGCCTAATGATAAAAGAAAATTTGTAACTTTCGATTCCTATGCCTTCCAAATACAGAATATACAACAGTCAGGAAATTTACTTCATCACCTTTGCAGTGGTTGAATGGGTAGATGCTCTATCGAGACCTTATTATAAAGACATCATCCTCGAATCCTTAAAACATTGTCAACAAAAGAAAGGACTTATCCTTTATGCATATGTTATCATGAATAACCATGTGCATTTGATTGCATCTGCAAATGAAGGATATAATCTATCCGATATCTTACGCGACCTTAAAAAATTCACAAGCAAAAAGCTCATTTCAGAAATTGAAAATAACATTCAGGAAAGTAGGAAACGATGGATGCTTTGGATATTCAGATCTAATGGTGAAAGAAATAGCAACAATGAAAAATATCAATTTTGGCAACAGGATAATCACCCTGTTTGCTTGGATAGCGGTCATTTAATTGATCAGCGGCTGGACTATTTGCATAATAATCCGGTCAAGGAAGGTATTGTTGAAGAACCTGAACATTATGTTTACAGCAGCGCCAGAGATTATGCCGGTATAAAAGGATTACTTGATATTGTGTTGCTTTATTGAAGTTGCAAACTTCAATTTATCCATAGGCTTCAGTTATAAACTGAAGCCAGTGACGGCTCTTGAGTCGGGGTTCTTTTGTTAGCCAATCTCACCTTTTTAAGTTACCACATATTACTGGAAAATATATTTGATAACTTAGGTATAAGAAATCACACACCTAAATTACTCGAGCCATGAAAAAACTTGCGTTATTATTTACCTTATTAATTGCCTTTGTGAGTGCTAACGCACAAACCAAAGACCAGATGATTGCCGACTGGCAGCGGGCTAAAAATTACACCAAAGCTTACCTGGACGCTATGCCGGAGGACGGTTACAGCTTTAAGCCAACTCCTGAAATGCGCACCTTCGCCGGGCAAATGCTGCACCTGGCTGATGGCAATTACGGCATAGTGGGCACTGCGACAGGAAAAGCCAATCCACTTGGAAAGAATTCAGCCGAAAAAACTGTTGCACAAACAAAAGAGGCCACTACCAAAGCCGTTATGGACAGTTATGATTTTGTAATTGCTGCTATACAAGGCATGACACCCGAACAGTTACAATCCACTATGAAAATGGGGGGTAAAGAACTAGCAAAAGCTACATTGATCACTAAAGCATTTGAGCATCAAACCCACCACAGAGGGCAAACTGTTGCTTACTTGCGCTTAAAAGGCGTTACGCCACCGGGAGAAATGTTGTTCTAAACAAGCCCTGAAAAAGAAAAAGGGCAGGTATTGAAGAAATACCGTGCCCTTTTTTATGCTATTTAAATTATGGTTATTCTTGTGCCATTGGCTCGTCATGATCGCCTACATTTGCCAGGCCGTCTTTAAATACGTGTCTTGGCTCATCAGTAAAAGGAGATGTTTTGGTAAATACTCCCAGGAAAAATACAAATCCGCCCATTAATAATTGTGGCCAGAATACGCGGTCTGCAAAAGCATATACCCATGGAGATGCCATCAGGAAAGATCCACCCACTACATCAATAAAACAATGCATAGGTACGGGGAACACATTCATGATACCAAACTTGTGCCTGCTGAAAATTGCCATGATCAATTGCAACCATCCAAAAACCAATGGTAAAAAGAATGATGCGCCACCCACGTGAGAAAACCCGAAAAGCCATGGAGACGACATCAGGATTATAGCCATCACCCAATTTAAAAGTCCGTAAGTTGATGTTGATACAAAAGGTTTCATTTCTTAATCATGTTAACAGCGCAAAAATAATGTTTATTCTAAAGTTTACAACTCAAACTTTAATGCTTTTAAAATAAAAAGGCCATATAATTAAATATAGCCTTTGTTTTTATATGAATTAGAGCAATTACTTAATACGCAGTGGCCTTTTTCTTAACGATAAATGAGGCTATAAAGCAAAAAAGACCTAATATCAAACCAGAAAGTATACCAATAAAAGGCCCCGTAATCAGCATAGCAAGCCGTGGATGATTGGGTAAAAGCGGATGCTCTGATGACATTTTGACAACATTGGGGTGATTGGAAATATAAGTGCTGTAAAAAATAATATGCGCTGCCGTTATCCAGATACAATTTACAAGGCTCACGCAAAAACCGTGTAAAAAGTGCCTTCTGCCGACCACTTTGGCGATGATGTAGGCGCAAAAAATAAAAATAGCTATCCAAAAGATCGGCTCAACTTTTTCGGGAATGAGGGATATAGTGGCAATAGCCATAATGAGTCCGAATACGGACAATTGAAAAGTAATTTTCCAGTTCATAGTAAGGGGTTTTAGTGAAAGGATTTCCGTTATTTAATCAATAATTTATTAAATATAACAAAAATTATTCACAAATGACTAATTATCAGCGAATAACAAATGGCTTATTGTTACTAATCAAGATCAGGTTGGCTATTGAGCTGCCTGTTTAGTCTTTATAACCACTACACCATTTAGCGCTTTCTTGCCGTAGATACCGGCATAAACTTCTTTTGCGGGCTGTTGTTTTAGGACTCTTATGGACGCAATGTTGTTGGGGTTCAAATTATTCAAATCTGGCACTACTTTTCCATCGACA
>JAFAKI010000393.1 GCA_019235595.1 Mucilaginibacter sp.
TACCGTATTTGGTTTGGTAGGTGTAATCCGCATGTGAAGGGCGGAATACATCTACGTTGTGGGAATAATCTTTCGAGCGTTGATCTTCATTTGGAATGATCATCGCTATAGGCGTTCCGGTGGTTTTGCCTTCAAACACGCCTGAAAGGATTTTTACGGTATCGCTTTCCTTACGCTGTGTGGTGATCTTCGATTGACCAGGGCGGCGTTTATCCAGTTCGGATTGAATATACTCAAGGTCAACATCCAGTTGAGCAGGGCAGCCATCGATGATCACACCAATCGCCTCGCCATGAGATTCGCCAAAAGTTGTTATTCTGAATAATTGTCCGAATGAATTGCCAGCCATAATAATTTATGATTACACCGATTATTCGATGATTACACTGATTTTTTGATGTGCAGTCCCGATGTTATCGGGATGTGCAGATTATTTTAGTTTGTTAATTTTTCACTATCTGAACCCTGATTTACTTGATTTAAGGATCTCTTGATTATTAATCATGGTAATCGATTAATCCTACGAATCATGGTTCAGACAACCTTTCGCCTTTTACCTTTAAGCTTTCACCTCAACCTCAAATCCCACCTTCTTCAAATCCTCCCAAAAAGCCGGGTACGATTTCTCTACCACCATATAATCCTCAACTTCAATTTCAGGGATTAGCAAGGCTAGTGGAGCAAAGGCCATCGCCATGCGGTGATCATCATAAGTGCTGATAGAAATCTTCTCAGGAATGAATTTTTCGCTACAATCGAGTTTGTAAACCTGTCCCTTTTCGATCAGCTTCACGCCGATTTTAGCCAACTCAGTTTGCAAAGCCTTAACGCGATCGGTTTCTTTGATCTTCAAAGTTTCCAGGCCGGTAAAGGTCGCATTGTGTCCCAAAGCAGCGCAAACGACAATCACAGTCTGTGCTAAATCAGGGCACTCCTTCATGTCAAATATCTTACGTTCCACCGCTTTTGGCTCCTTTTTCAGGAGCACACCGCCATTTATAAACTGTGAGGCGATACCAAAATTAGCCATGATCTCCGTTATTACACTATCGCCTTGCAGGCTGTAAGCGGTTAATCCTGGCAAGAACAATTCAGCTTCGTCAGCCAATGCTGCGATCGAATACCAATAAGACGCTGCGCTCCAATCCGGTTCAACAGGTAATGAGGTTTCCTTAAATTCCTGGTGAGGGATATGGATGTTGTTCCCAATCCATTGATGCTGAATACCCGCTTGACGAAGCATAGCAAGTGTCATCTCAACATAAGGCCTTGATGTCAGCTCACCCTCAATATGCAGTATCAGACCCTGTGGCAAAGTCGGTGCATTCAATAGCAATGCAGTAATGTACTGGCTGCTGATATCGCCTTTTATGCTGATCTTTTCTTTCTGCTGTTTGCCCAGGCCGCCATTGATCTTAAGCGGAGGGAAGCCTTCATTTTCTACATACTCTATATGAGCACCCAGATCGCGTAAAGCATTTACCAATATGCCGATGGGACGTTGTTTCATACGCTCGCTGCCGGTCAGGATCACTTCTTCATCCTTAAAGCTAAAATAAGCCGTCAGAAAACGCATAGCCGTACCGGCAGGACCGATATTTACGAGCCTTAAGTCTTGAGTTCTGAGTCCTGAGTCCTGACTTTGGACTTCAGACTTGTGACTCAGGACTTCCAACAGCGTAATAGTATCCGCCGCATCCGAGATATTCTCCACTTTCACTTTACCCTTGCTCAGCGCTTCGATAATAAGCGCGCGGTTGCATTCGCTTTTTGAACCGGTAAGGTGAATGGTGCCCTTCGCTGACTTGTCTTTTTTGGTAAGGATTATATTTTCCTTCATGTTTATTTTGCTACAGAGATATGATAATGAGTTTTTGTCTCAAATCTCACATCTCAAGTCTCAAATCTAATTAAGCGTGGGTCAGTTTTTCCTGTGGCTGTCCTGATTGTCCCTGGTTCATGATCTCTGTTTGTTTACGGATCGATTCGCTGTGCATCAATTCTAATAATTTTTCAGCAAACTCAGGGCTCAATTTCAGCGCCTTTGCATAAGGAATGCGTCTGTTCAGTATCTCTTCCCAACGGTTAACCTGCAAAATAGTGATACCGTTTTCTTTTTTGTAATTACCGATCTTCTCAACTATCTGCATTCTTTCGCCCATTTTCTGGAAAAGGATATCGTCGATCTTGTCGATCTGGCTACGCAGGTCAGCCAATTTATCTTTCAGGTCAGCGCCTTTTATCTCTGGTTTACGCAGTGTTAAACGGTCAATGATGTCAGACAGTGCTGATGGGGTAACTTGCTGTTTGGCATCTGTCCAGGCTACGCTTGGGTCGATGTGCGATTCCATCATTAAGCCCTGCATATCCAGGTCAAGCGCCTTTTGAGCAACATAGCCCAACAATTCACGGTTACCGCAAATGTGGCTTGGATCGTTGATGATCGGCAGGTTTGGCGCATGTGTTTTCAGGTTGATGGCCATATCCCACATCGGCTCGTTACGGAACGCTGTTTTTTCGTGTGATGAGAAACCGCGGTGAATAGCAGCCAGTTTGGTGATGCCTGCACCGTTGATGCGCTCCAATGCACCGATCCACAATGAAAGATCAGGGTTTACCGGGTTTTTAACCATTACAGGTACGTCAACACCTCTAAGGGCATCAGCAATTTCCTGTACGGTAAAGGGGTTCACGGTTGAACGTGCACCCACCCAAAGGATATCCACACCTGCTTTTAAAGCTTCTTCAACGTGTTTTGCAGTTGCAACCTCAATAGCAGTTGGTAAACCGGTTTCTTCTTTGGCGCGGTTCAGCCATTTCAGGCCGATGCTACCAATACCTTCAAACTCACCCGGACGGGTTCGTGGTTTCCAAATGCCGGCGCGTAGGGCGGTTACCTTACCTGTTTTAGCCAATAAATGGGCGGTGGCTACTAATTGCTCTTCGGTCTCGGCGCTGCAAGGACCAGCAATTAAAAGTGGCTCGGATTTGGCTTTGATCCACGACTCGAGCGGCTGTATGTTAAGATCTAATTTCATACGTTTTTTGTTTAGTCCGAAAGTCCGCAAGACCGGAAGTCCGGAAGTTAAATGTTTATGTTTTGTTACTAGTTTAATTTTTTTTCTTTCGGACTTGCCGACTCTCGGACTTTCCGACTATTTCACAATCTTCTTTACGTTAATATATTTCCGGCTGATTGTTTCCTGTGCTCTCAACTTTTGTTCGCGCTCATTCTGAGTATTTTCATCATCATGGCGCTGATATTCACCAAGGATGTTGAAGTTGTGGGTATACTTTAATACCTGGCGGATGGCGGTATCATACTGCTTGTTGTTTTCCCACTCCACATCTACATAAAAGTTATACTCGTTGCGTTTGCCAAGCACCGGCATCGACTGTATCTTGCTCATGTTGATATTTTGCTCGGCAAATATTTGCAACACTCTTGCCAAAGCGCCTACCTGGTTGCTTACCTGGAAGCACAATGAAGCTTTGTTATTCTCCTTTTTCTCCACGTTATCGTGGGTGGTGAGGATCAGGAAGCGGGTAAAATTCTTTTTGTTTGATTCGATGCGACGCTCCAGTATATCTAATTGATATAGTTTAGCTGCCAGTGTGTTAGCGATAGCTACCGTATCAGTTAAGTTTTCTTCGCGAATACGTTTTGCGCAGGCAGCCGTGTCATTGCTTTCAACGATCTTTAATTGAGGATATTCGTCGAAGAAGTCAACACACTGGCGGATAGCAATGGGGTGAGAGGTTACATATTTAATATCCTCAAACTTTACCCCCGGAAGCGCCATTAGGTGCAGTTGGATGGGCAGGTATACCTCGCCCACTACAGGGAAACCATAGCTCATCATTAGCGAGTAATTGGGCAGGATGCTGCCGGCGATGCTGTTTTCGATGGCCATTACAATGTAATCGGCCTCTTTGTTCTGCAAAGCCTCAAATGTTTGTTTGAACGAGTTGCACTCAATGGTTTGAATGTCCTCGCCAAAATGCAGAAATGCGGCTTCTTCGTGAAATGAGGCCCTGATCCCCTGGATAGCTACTCTTGTTCTTTTATCCTTCATAAAACCCTATTAAAGCAAAAAGTCCCAGCTTGTTCGGCCGGGACTTTTCAGTTTCTCTATATATGTTTTTAGTGCATATTAGTCCCGGCTCTTACTGTTAAAGTAAAAGTAGTAGCCATAAAAATATGCATTGTTAAACTTCATTGCTTTTCGTTTCTGCCGTAAATGTACACGAAAAAAATGTACTGTCAACATAAAATTTTATTTTTTTATAAAAATAGGGGGATAACCAAATTTTATTTGCCTGGAAGCAGACTATTGCTAACGTACTAATTCGGGTTCCAACGGTTGAATTTACCTTTTGCCCTCGATTCCCAAAATAAAACCCTATATTGCCCCAATAATGAAAACAACACCACATACATTTAACAAACTCATCGCAGACCGCGCTATCGGACTGCTGGTTGTTGTTGTCATTATTATTAGCATTATTACTCAATCACCGGGGTAGGCCAGCACGTTTTGTAAATCATTTAAACCACATAACGGCCCCCCGGATCATCCCCGGGGGGCTTTTTTTATTTAGTAGTATTATGAAAAAGCAATCAAAACCCAGCAACCAGTTCATCTTTACCGTTTACGCCGAGGACAAGCGGGGCCTTATCGGGCAGTTAATGGTATTCTTTAACCGCCGCTATTATGATGTGCACAGCCTGAATGTCGCCCGTACGGATATCAGCGACCTGGTGATGCTCACTATCGAAGCGACCGTACCCGCAGAGGAAGTATTTACACTGCAGGAAAAACTCAAAAAGATCATCGAGGTTCACTCGGTTACAGCTACGCCGGGAGAAGTGGGCCTGAAGAAAACGGGTTTTTACCGTCTGTCGGTTGAGGCACTTGACGAATCGCTATGGCAATTAATGCAAAAGTATGGTGCAACGCTGAGCAGTCTCGATAAGGATAGCCTGGTGATCAACAAAACCGGGTATGATAAAGACCTCGCCGAACTATACAGCTTGCTGGATGGGCCTTCACTGCTTGGATTTTGCAAAAGCGCGCTGATCCTTGAACAGAGTTTGGTGCCGTTTGAACAACTACATAAGGTGATAATGGAAGAGTATGAACCTGCGACTTTAACTGATTGATCTATAAGTCAAATCGGCTTTTTTGGTGTTCTATTTCAGATATTTTACATTTATTCTGAGGATTTTCCCCGATTTTTGCCGGGCAATCCTTCTATGAAAAAATTGGGTGAAATAAATGTTTTTCGGGCGCTCCGCAGCCGCAATTTCCTGTTCTATTTTATTGGGAGGGCGGTTTCGCAGTTTGGCACCTGGATGCAGCGCACGGCTGTCATCTGGGTAATGTATACTATCACCCACTCAGCTTTTTGGATAGGGGTGACCATTTTTGCCGAGCAATTCCCCTCATTTTTATTCTCATTTTGGGGTGGTGTCGCTGCCGACCGGTACGACCGCTTTAAAGTGATCCAGGTTACGCAGGTTACCTCCATTGTACAGGCGGTGTTATTGGCCGTGCTGGTACTAACGGGCCACATCGCCGTGTGGGCCATCTTGCTTTTAAGTATTGTTCTGGGCATTATCAACGCTTTTGATATACCTGCCCGGCAATCGCTATTTAACGAAATAATAGCCGACCCTGCCGATTTGTCCAACGCATTGTCACTTTCCACAGCCATAGCTAGTCTGGCGCAATTGCTTGGCCCGGCATTGTCGGGTATTATCCTGGCCGCTTTTGGGGCAGCCACTTGTTTTTTTATCAATGCTGCCAGCTTTGTCGGGGTGATGATCTCTTTGATGTTAATGGACCGCCCCTCATATCATCCTAAAGAATCAAAAAGGAAAGTTACCGGGGATTTTGTTGATGGCTTCTCCTATATCTGGAAAACACCGTCTATCGGTCTTATCATTCTTATGCTGGCTATCATCAGCCTGTTTGTATTGCCTTATAATACGGTGCTGCCTGTATTTGCTAAAGTTATTTTTAAGGGCGATGCCAAGACCTTTGGTTATATCACCAGCTTTATCAGTGTAGGTGCAGTAATAGGTACTTTTTTCCTGGCGTCGCGCAAGCCGGGCACACACATGCGGCGGATTTTATTTGTCAGTACTATTATCATGGGCATTGGGATGATATTTTTCTCTCAGCTTAAAAGCTTCCCGTTAGCTATGTTTTTTGCCGGTCTTACGGGATTTGGCTCTATTGCACAGTTTACGGTATGCAATATCGTGGTTCAGTCCGAATCGGCGCCGCAAATGCGTGGTAGGGCAATAGGTATATTGCTGATGGCCATTTTTGGTATGATGCCATTAGGCAGCGTAATAGTAGGTGCTGTTTCTGAGCGCATCGGTGCGCCCACCACCGTTCTGGCAGAGGGTATTCTTGCGATCATCATTGCCCTGTCGTTTGTCAAATACTTGACGAATACGGTCACAAATACCACGAAAACGAAGATTGAGACGGAAGAGGCAAAGAATATAGTTGAGGAGGGCTTGTAGAAACAAAACCCTGCAATCATCTGGGTTGGCAAATGGTCAGTAAAATGCGCCTTGCCTGTGTGTACATAGAAAAGGATAAAGGATGCAAAGAATTTACCTTTGATTATGCTTACACTTTAGTTATTTTTGTTTAAATGAAAGTTCTACTTGATATCAAAGACAATAAGGCATCTTCGCTACTGGAGGTGCTCAATGGATTACCCTACGTGAAAGTTAAACCAATCTCGGGTGAAAAGGCTTTGTTGATTGAAGAAATAAAAGAAGCCGTTGAAAACATGAAACAGGTCCGCGAAGGTAAACAAAAAGGCAGGTCGGCGAGGGAGTTATTAGATGAGCTATAACGTAATAGCTATTGCGCCGTTTGACAGGCAGCTTAAGCAGTTAGCAAAAAAATATCCATCACTTAAGAAAGAATATAGCGATCTGATTGATAGCCTTGAACTCAATCCCCGAACAGGTACCCCACTTGGTAAAAACTGCTATAAAATACGCCTTTCAATTGCTTCTAAGGGGAAAGGAAAGAGTGGTGGTGCACGGGTTATTACGAATTTTTCGTTATTACCGAGGAAACAGTCTTCCTCTTGGCGATTTATGACAAATCAGAAAAAGAAAACCCTACCAATAGGGAACTCGAACAACTGCTCGAACAAATTCCTATTTAAAAACGGTCCATTGAGATAGTAAACCTTACCCCTTTGCCAGTTTAAACATCGTAAACAAATGATGCGCCTCGTGCAAAAGGAAAAATTCTGTCCATTCAACAATAGTCAGCGTGCCGTATTTGGGATGACTGCCTTTTAATGCAAGTTGATCGTCAGGCAGATTAGTGATAAGTTCCAGTATCTGGCGACGGTTGCCATTTAGTTTGCTAAGCAGATCAGTTAGTGACCATCCGCGCGCTTCTATAAAATCGGGTTCATCATCGGCACGGTAAGCGCTGAATACAGGCGTATCGCCTTTCAATATCTGGTGCATGCGGCCGATAAACACCGATTGATAGCTTACCAGGTGAGCAATATTGTCCTTAATACTCCATTTACCAGGTTCGGGCTGTTGGTTAAGGCGCTGTTCGTCTATATGTTTTACGATTTCGGCTACAGCAAGATGCTGTGTTTTCAGGCGGCAGACTAAGGAAGAATAAAGCATGATAATTGGATTGTTAGGAAAATCGTTAAGAGTATAAAATAGTATATTGGGTGTCATGCTGAGGCACTCGAAGCATGCGGGTAAAGGCCTTTACGCACCGCACTTCGACTGAGCTCAGTGTGACACCCCCTCTTGATAAAGCCCTAAATTAATTAGCCCTTCTATTTATCCAAAGATTATAAAATTTTCCGGCTTTGTTCGGCAGACCGGTATTCTCTTTGCATTACCCTTGCCGTTTGGGTACTGCCATCGTGGCTCCATCCGGGTGGATTGAATAGGTATTGCAGTTTTGTCTTTAATGCCGGCACTTTTTTCATATCCCGTAACAACGCCTTCCATTCATGAAAAAGGATGTTCACAGGTCCGGTATCTTCGGGTTGTTTGGTCAGTCCGTATCTAATAGGTTCAGGAATGTTTTCTTCCTGAAAAGTGCCGAACAGGCGGTCCCAAATAATAAACATCATTCCCATATTTTTATCCAGGTAGGGGATATTGGATGCATGGTGCACGCGGTGATGCGATGGTGTTACGAATATCCAGCCGTACCACTTGGGTAGGTTCACTTTGTATTGCGTATGAACAATATTGCCGTATAACTGGGTAATGAGATATGCATACAGGATGTCGATCGCATTAAAACCCATCAGTGCAAGTGGTAAGTAAAAGAATACACGATATAAGGGCTCAAAAACGGTAGAGCGGAAACCGGTGGTTAGGTTAAAATGCTCGGACGAATGATGGGTAACATGCATGGCCCAAAACAGCCTGCAATAATGACCCACATAGTGTAGCACCCAGTATAAAAAGTCCTGCACCACCACCAAAATCATCCAGTAGGCGATAGCGTTTGTTATTTCGAACAGCCGGAAATGCCAGGCGTAGTCTAACACAAAAAAGGTGGATGTTTTTACTACCAGGTTTAATACAAATGCCAGCAGCGTGAGATAAATATTGGTGAAAGTATCGCGTTTTTCGTAGTATTTGCGGTTTTCCCAATAGCTAAGCCCCATCTCAACAAGCGTAAGCACCACCAGCAGGGTAATTAAACCAGCTACCGCTTCGCCGCGTTTATCAAGAGAAAACATTGTTCAACGTTGAATAATACTTTAATCCGGCATAAAGTTCGTCTTCCGTGCAGATATTGTCAATACGGCATTGTCCGATGCTTGTCAATAATGTACAGTTTATCTTGCCCGACTGGTTCTTTTTGTCCTTCTGCATGATGCCATACAGATCTTTATAGCTCGATTCAGAAATGTTATAACGAGGATACAGGCCGCCGATTACTTCCGTAATCTCCGCGAGATCCGCATCGCTCAAGCCAACTTTCATGTTGGAAAGCTTTGCCTCGCAGATCATACCGATAGCGATAGCTTCGCCGTGCGTTAGCGGATCTTCATCGTGTACTAATGAATAGGTTTCAACTGCATGCCCGATGGTGTGGCCAAAATTCAGGCTCTTGCGGATACCTTTTTCGTGCGGATCTTCTATAACCACCTTATTTTTAATTTCGACAGACTTGTAAACCAACTCTGCTGATGGGTGTTGCAAATCGCTGACCTTTAATTCGTTCCAATATCGTGCATCGAATATTAAGCCGTGTTTCAGCATTTCAGCCAGTCCGGAAAGTATTTGTCGAGCCGGAAGCGTTTTTAAGAACGAATGCTCAATAAAAACAGCTTTAGGCTGAGTAAACGTACCGATGATGTTTTTGATGTTATCCAAATCGATTCCTGTTTTGCCACCTACGGAAGCGTCTACCTGCGAAAGCAGGGTAGTAGGCACGTGAACAAAGTCGATTCCTCTTTTGTAGGTCGATGCTGCAAATCCACCCAGATCACTGATCACGCCGCCACCAAGGTTGATTAACAAACTTTGACGGTCAGCACTGAAATCGATTAGCATTTTCCAAACGCCTACGCAGAAGTCGATGTTTTTATTTTCTTCGCCAGCGTTAATCTCTATGATGTCGAAATTATCCAGTTTGTCGATATGTTTCCTGATCAGTGGTAGGCAATGTTTACCGGTATTTTCGTCGGTCAGAACAAAAAAACGTGAATAATTACCTTTATCGATAAAATTGACCAGCTCGGTCAGCGTATTTTCAAAATAAATCGGATAGCTGATGCTATTAAGTGCTTTCATAAACTATATAACCTTGATCTTCGTCCCACGAAATTCAACCAGATCGCCCTTTTTTACTTTTAACCTTTTACGATAATCTACCTCGCCGTTATACTTCACTTCGCCCTCTGCCACAACAATTTGCGCTTCACCACCGGTTTCAACCAGGTTGGTGGCCTTCAGCAATTGTATCATTGGGATGTAATCGCCCTCTACTTTAAACGTTATCATGGGGCAGCAAAAATAAACTATTCAAAGGATAATGAGTTATTTGGTTTACATTTTCTAATTTTGCAGCATGCTCAATAATGAAACTGTTGCCGAACCCGGCAGGGGGAGGCTTTCTTTTGAAAATACCGAAATAGCTTTTCGCAATTCAACCAATGCTGACCTGAAACGTGCCTACTGGCTATTCAGGATGATCAATATCAACTTCTTTGTAAAAATGGGCCCACCCATAACCAACTTTGCCATGAAGATTGGTTTGCCGATCAAATCCATTATCAAAGCTACCATATTTAATCATTTTTGCGGTGGTGAAACCATTGAAGAATGTGATGCCGCTATCAAAAAGCTATACAAGGGTGGGGTTGGAACCATTCTGGATTACTCTGTTGAGGGGGAAGAAGAAGAGCATATTTTTGACGCTACCCGCGACGAGATCATCAAAACCATCAAACGAGCTGCCGGGGATAAAGCGGTGCCA
>JAFAKI010000394.1 GCA_019235595.1 Mucilaginibacter sp.
CTTCTTATGGCATTTATAAATATCAGTCCCGTGATGGTAAGGTTATCCATCTGCAGCACAGTGTAAAAGAAAATAAATCGCTGTATTCGAACAATGTAACTGGTATGACCGAAGGCCCGGATGGATATATCTGGGTGGTGTACCAAAATGGTGTGCTCGATAAGGTAGATGAGAACTCTGGCCTGGTTACCAATCGCGTCGATATTCTCAATAAGATAGCCAGGCAGAGTCAAGCCAATTACAGAGTGTTTGCCGATCGTGACGGCGATCTATGGGTATTTGAACTGGGCAGTCCTAGTGGATTGTTCTTTTATGATATCAAAAAAGGTGCTTTAAAGAATATAACCACTAAATCGCCCGGCCGACACCTGAGTTCAGACATCGTCACAGGGGTCTTGCAGGATGATAAAAACATTATTTGGGTTGCAACAGACCATGGGGGAACAAACCTGATCGACAAAAGTGATTTTAAGATACAAAGCCTCTTAACAAGAGAAGGCGATTCGAAAAGCCTGTCTCAGAACAGCATAACATGTCTCTATAAAGGGAATGATGGCGTAGTCTGGATCGGCACGTTTAAAAAAGGAATAAGTTACTATCATCCCGATATTATCAAATTTCCGCTTATTAAACATTTTGCTTCAGATATTAATAGTCTGCCGTATGACGACGTAAACCGGTTTGCGGAAGATGATCTTGGCAATTTATGGATAGGCACCAATGGGCGGGGGCTGATCTATTATAACCGCAAAACTGGCACGTATAAAAGTTATATGAATAACCCAGCTGATCCAAACAGTCTGTCGAACAATGTAGTCGTCAGCCTTTGCATAGATCATAAAAAAAGACTATGGATAGGCACCTATTTTGGCGGAATGGACTGTTTTGATGGACATGCATTTAAACATTATAAGCATAGTAAAGCGCAGAATTCAATCTCAGATAACCGGATCGCCGATATTATAGAAGACTCTTCGCACCATTTGTGGATCGGAACAATAGGCGGCGGGTTAGATTTCTTTGACCCGGAAGCTGGAACTTTTAAACATTATTCAGCCGGTAACGGACTAAATATAAACTATATTTCTAAGCTTGCCGAAGACGAAGCCGGGAATATTTGGATAGGTACCGCTTATGGCTTAAATATCTTAACCCGCCAGTCTAAATTCATATCCTATATCCGGACCGGCAGCCCCAAAAACGGTCTTATAAATAATAATGTAGTCGGGCTGGTAGAAGACTCCCGTCATTTGTTCTGGATCACTACGCGAGATGGCGTCAGCATATTTAATCCCAGGACAAAAAAATTCAGGAACCTGCATAAGAGCGACGGGCTGCCGGACAATAATACACAGGATGTGCGCGAAGACGATCGTCACAATATGTGGGTGAGTACAGCTAATGGTTTATGCAATATTGTGGTGGCGGGCAGTGGGGACAATCTAGTATTGGATTTTAAAAATTTTGATGAAGGCGACGGCTTGCAGGGGCGTGAATTTAATAGGTACTCATCTTTTAAAACCAGTCGGGGCGAGCTCATTTTCGGTGGAGCAAATGGATTTAATTTGTTCAATCCTGTGGATGTCCGACCAAATTCTGAAAAACAGACAGTAGCGTTAACCAACTTTCTTGTTTTTAACAATCCTGTCCACCCTGGACAAGATATCGATGGCCACGTTATTCTGCAAAAATCGATACTTGAAACTAAATCGATTACACTGCGGCATGCCGAGAATATGTTTACCATTGAATTTGCAGCGATAAACTTTTTAAACCCAGATAAGGTAAACTATCAATATACGCTGCAAGGCTTTGACAAGAAATGGATCGCTGCAGACAACAATTCACGTAAAGCCACTTACACTAACCTTGATGCCGGTGACTATGTTTTTAAAGTCAGGGCGACAATGCCTTCTGGAGCTACTGCCGTTTCTGAATCGACCCTGAATATTCAAGTATTGCCCCCGTTTTATAAGTCGCCTGTCGCATATCTGATTTATGCGCTGGTTATCTTCGGAGCGCTATATTTTATCAGGCGCAGAGGGATCGAAAAGCTCAAAGTGCAGTTCGCCATTGAAGAGGAGAGAAAGGAAGCAAGGCGTATACAGGAGTTGGATACTATGAAAATCAAATTCCTAACGAATGTTAGCCACGAATTCCGCACGCCCTTATCGCTAATCATGGCGCCGGTGGATAAAATAATTAACCAGGCCGCCGACAAGGATCAGAAAACTCAGGCCGAAATGATTAAGCGAAATGCCAGGCGTCTTCTGAACCTCGTCAATCAATTGCTGGATTTTAGAAAAATGGAAGTAGAGGAATTGAAGCTCAGCCCGCAACCCGGAGATATCATTCAATTTGTTAAAGATGCTTCTTATTCATTTGCCGACCTGGCTGAAAAAAAGAATATTAATTTCCTTTTTGATTCGGATACAGATAGCCTTGTTGCCAGCTTTGATCATGATAAGATTGAACGGATCATATTTAATTTATTGTCTAACGCTTTCAAATTCACTCCTTCCGGAGGTCATGTCAGCGTATGGGTTACAGTTATTTCTGACGAGAATATCCAGGAAAACAAATGGCTGGAAATAAGGGTGATTGATACCGGGATAGGCATAGAAAAGGAAAAACATGACAAAATATTTGATTGTTTTTTCCAGAATGAGATTCCGGATTCGTTTGTTAACCAGGGAAGCGGTATCGGGCTCTCGATAACTAAAGAATTTGTTAAAATGCACCAGGGTGAGATAACGCTTGAAAGTGAACCGGATAATGGGAGTTGTTTTATTGTTCGGATACCGGTGAAGGCTGAGGATTTATCGGTTTTAAGTCCTGGGGTTGCTGTTCCGGATTTTCAACCTGGCTTATCTTCAGAAGTAAAAAATAGTATCGATACTGCCCTCGAAAAAAATAAAAAACCGGTTGTTCTACTTGTGGAAGACAATGATGATTTCCGCTTTTATC
Source organism: Mucilaginibacter sp. (assembly GCA_019235595.1). Classification (GTDB taxonomy): domain Bacteria; phylum Bacteroidota; class Bacteroidia; order Sphingobacteriales; family Sphingobacteriaceae; genus Mucilaginibacter. Next base: position 2,968 of record JAFAKI010000394.1, read on the forward strand.
TGAAAGACAATCTGAGGGAGTATTTTCAGATTGTTGAGGCTGTCAACGGGAAGGACGGATGGCAAAAAGCACTGGCATTACACCCAGCTCTTATTGTAAGCGACATCAGTATGCCAGAAATGAGTGGTATTGATTTATGCAAAAAAGTAAAAAAAGATTCCAGGACCTCGCATATACCAGTAATACTGCTTACTGCACTGAGCGGTGAGGAAGACCAGGTGAAAGGCTTGGCATTTGGGGCCACTGATTATATGACAAAGCCGTTCAATTTTGAGATATTGCTTTCAAAAGTTAAGAACCTTTTGGCATTACAGGATACATTTAAACGCACTTATAAAAAGCAGCTGGACGTTCAGATTGAAGCCGTTGAAGTGGAATCGGAAGATGAGAAGCTTTTAAGAAATGTGGTCGATTATATCGAAAAGAATATGTCTAATGACAAACTGTCGGTTGAAGAATTAAGCCGTGAAATGGCGATGAGCCGGGTGTCTCTGTACAAAAAGCTATTAACGTTGACCGGGAAATCTCCATTGGAATTTATCAGGTCGGTCAAAATGAAACGTGCTGCTCAGTTACTTGCAAGTGGCCAAATGACAATCGCCATGGTTTCTTACGAGGTCGGGTTTAACTCGCCTAACTATTTTACAAGAACCTTTAAGGAGGAATTCAAATTACTGCCATCTGAATACATTGCTGAGATCCGTAAAAATGGATTGCCTGTAGATGACTTGTTGCCGTAACCGATACAGATACCTTTTCAATGTAAAAGCGTGGGGCAAAGTCGAGCCTTTTTCAAACACTGTTATCGTCATTATTGTTGTCAAACCTTTCTTTTTTCTGCATAAATCACATGTTTTTGTATTTTAAATAATTGATAATGAGTACTTTGTTCGTTGATTAACATTTGTACTATCATCATTATCAACTCTACAATTTCTTGTAAGCATACATCTATAGCTTCATCTTTCAGAAATGAGATTCAACAGCCTGATGTTCAACGGACTCGGCACTGAATCCACGTTCACCAATTAAACCGATAATTTTTATTTGATTTTTTAAGGAAATGCCCTGGTTGACCGGGTGTATTTTTTGGAAAGAAACATCCAAAAAATAACCTGCGATAACCTGATAACGCGCAACAATTTCGATTAAACCAATAATTATGAAACCAATTTTTACTACTTCCCTAATTAATTAACAAATGAGACGAAAATCAGTACGAAAAATCAAATCCAGGTTCTGCCTCATAATCCTGACAATGTTCATTTGCATTTCGGGTTATGCACAGACCAAACGTATTACAGGTAAGATAACGGCTTCAGAGGATGGCAAACCGGTGATCGGAGCATCGATAAAAGTAAAAGGCACCGCAATATCCTCTGTAAGCGATATCAACGGTGACTATTCTATTAATGCAAAGGCCGGAGATCACCTCGCATTTTCTTATATCGGTTATCAGTCCAAAGAAATCACAGTGAACAATAATAGCAGCATTGTTAATGTTTCGCTAACCACGTCGCAGAGCAACTTAAACGAAGTGGTTGTTACTGGATATGCCACGACAAAAAGAAAAGATGTTACCGGTTCTATATCTTCCATTAAAGGTGATGAATTGCGCAAAACGCAACCCACTACTTTTGACCAGGCCTTGCAGGGAAAAGTTGCAGGAGTTGTGGTTCAACAGGTATCAGGTCAGCCTGGTGGTGGCGTGTCAATTCAAATACGTGGCGTGTCTTCATTAAGTGGCTCTAATTCGCCAATGTATGTAATAGATGGTGTTATTATTCCTCCGGTCAGCGACCCTGGGAGTGGTGGAAATCCATTAAATGCTATCAATCCCGCTGAAATAGAATCGATAGATGTATTGAAAGATGCTTCTGCGACCGCCATATATGGTTCGCAGGCTACCAATGGCGTTATTGTTATTACTACAAAAAGAGGCAAAACAGGGCCGCCGCAGGTAAATTATGATTTCTATACTGGTTATCAGGAGCTCCCCAAGCACCTCCCTATAGTTAACTTGCAACAGTTTGCTACTCTTATTAATGCCCGGGCACAGGTATGGGGTTTCGATACCAGGCCCGAATTTGCCAATCCCCAATATTTAGGCACCGGTACCGACTGGCAAAAAGAACTGTTCAGAAAAGCGCCGATGACCAGTCATACACTTACTGTAAGTGGCGGTGACCCCAGGACCCAATATTTACTTTCGGCCTCTTATTTCAACCAGGAAGGGATAGCACTTGGATCTGATTTTAAAAGGTATTCAGTACGGCTGAATTTGGATAATAAAACCACCCAATGGCTAAAAATAGGGACTAGCCTCCAATTAGCGCATGTTTATGAAAATCAAAATACTACAGCTTCAAGTGTTATTAATTCAGCGCTCAACCTTACCCCGGATATTGCAGTGCAAAATGCCGATGGCTCATTCGGGGGGGTTACCAATACCAGCGGTTGGGTGCAACCTGTGCCAAACCCTGTGGCTTTAGCCGAGCTGGTGACGAACTATAAAACAAGAAATCAAATATTTGGCAACGCTTATGCGGAAATACAGTTTTATAAAGATCTGTCATTGCGGAATGAAGTATCCGGCAATTTCGATTTTGATTCGGCGGATAATTTTACCCCAATTTATACTTTTGGTAAGCTTGTTAACGGCACCAACAGTGGCTCCTCGTATCTTAATCAAAACTTTTACACCGTAATCCGCAATTATTTCACTTATAACCATAGTTTTAATAAATTTAGTGTCAATGCCCTATTAGGTCATGAAGCACAGTCAAGTACTTATGAAAATGTTGGGGGTAGCCGGACAAATTTCCCTTCAAATAATGTGACGGCCCTTAACGCGGGTGATCCTACAACGGCCAAAAATAGTGGTGATAATTCAGGCCCAACCAATAACGGGGGTACTGCACAGGAATCTTATTTCAGCCGGATCAATCTTTCGTGGGCCGATAAATACCTGATCACGGGTACCCTCCGCGCAGACGGTTCGTCAAATTTCCTGCCAGGCAGAAATTGGGTCAACACTTATTCGGGCGCATTTGCATGGAAAGTTAACAATGAAGCATTTTTGAAAGGTGTGAAAGCTGTTAGTGAATTGAAATTGAGACTTGGTTACGGGCTCACTAACAACCAGGGAATACCGGGTAATACTTTTATAACCCAACTTACATCAGTGGCGAACGGCTTATCGGGTACTGCGCAGTTTCAAAGCAATTTGCAAAACCCTTTCGTGACTTGGGAAAAAACAAATTATTTTAATGCGGGCCTTGATGCATCGTTTTTTAATGGACGATTAGGTTTTTCATTAGATGTATATGACCGCGAAACCAATGGACTTTTATTAAAAGTTCCGTTCCCGGCATACAGCGGCACTACTACGGGATTTTCGCCGGGAGCCATGACTGCACCGTATGCCAATGTGGGTAAGGTAAGTAATAAAGGGTTCGACTTTCAGATAAATTCTACCAATATTACCAGCAAAAATTTTACCTGGAAGACGACGCTCACTTTATCACGAAATGTTAATAAAGTACTTAGTTTAGGTTCCGGCGGATCTGATGCCAATTTAAGCCAAACCTCTTATGTAATTAACGATGTTGTAGAAAAAACAGTGGTAGGTAAGCCAGTGGGCGAGTTTTATGGTTATGTATTTGATGGGGTGTTTGCAAGCCCTAAAGATTTTCAAACGCATGCTTTGCCAGTTGACCAAAGCGGTAAGCCTTATCCAATTTCAGCGGCAGGAGGCGGTATCTGGTACGGCGACCGTAAGTTTAAGGATTTAAATGGCGATGGTGTTATTGACTCAAAGGATGAAACTTATTTGGGTTCGCCGCTTCCAAAATTTCAATACGGTATCAGTAATTCATTTTCCTATAAAAACTTCGACCTGAATATATTCTTTAGCGGTAGTTATGGCAATAAAGTATTCAATCAGGTAGCGATAGCACAAAACAATCCACAAAATAATACCGCCTATTTTACCTCTGTATTAAATTATGCGCATTTGGCTTTAGTTAATCCAAACGGCTCCGCATCCGATATTAACAATGTATATGTTACTAACCCGAATACAACTATTGTAGGGTTGAGGAATGATAATACCAACAATAACAACCGCCCTTCCAATTTATTTATTGAAGATGGTTCGTTCCTTCGTTGTAAAGACATCACACTGGGATACCGGTTGCCCGAAAATATTTTGTCAAAAATATATGTGCGTTCGTTGAGGGTATTTGGCACCGTGACTAACGCCTTTATTATTACAAAATATAAAGGTATGGATCCTGAGATTGGTTCATGGAACCCCCTTCAGGCGGGTTGGGATACTGGTTATTACCCTCAGCCAAGGGTATTTACTATTGGTGCTAACCTGACATTTAACTAATTAAGATAATCACCAATTAAAAAATATGTTTATGAAACCAAATATTAAAATACTAATTTTTTTGGTACTTGCAGTAGCAATTGCGGGGTGCAAAAAGAGTTTTTTGGACCGCCCATCCAACTCGCAGATAAGTTCTGATAATTTTTACAAATCCACCTCCGATTTGCGGTTGGCCACAGCCAGCTTGTACGGCGGTTCGGACTGGTGGCAATTCCATAGTGCTGCTTTGTTACCACTTGGGGACGCATTGAGTGGAAATGGATATAAAGGTTATTATGCCGATTTAGATCAGCTTTTTACACGTACAATTACACCGCAAAACGGCATTGTATCAAGCGCCTGGACGGGCCTATACAACGTTATAGCACAATGCAATACGGTTATTAATGCTATACAGAGCCAGGCATCGTCTTCCATTTCGGTAAAAGACAAAAATGCCGCAATTGCGGAGGCAAAATTTATCCGGGCTGTAGCTTATTATCATTTGGCGGTTTACTGGGGAGCTGTGCCTATTATTGAGGATAACAGCAAGCTGATACAAAATCCATTGCTTAACCGCATTATCGCTGCGGATGTTTATAAATTCGTGACCAAAGATCTTACTTATGCTGCACAAAATCTTCCCAATACAGATGTAGCTGGTAGGGTAACTACCTGGTCGGCACAAGGGATGCTCGGCAAGGTATATTTAACTATGGCAGGCTTAGGCCAAAATGGAACACGCGACCAGGCCTTGCTTGACAGTGCCAAAAAATATGCAGGTAATGTGTGTAAAAATAGCGGGATAGCGTTATTCCCCAGCTACTATGATCTTTTCAAAGTGCAAAACAATGATAACCCGGAATCACTTTTTGCCCTTCAATGGGCAGCTGGTGTGGGTTATGGCAATGGCAATACCTGGGCGGCACTTCTTGCGCCAAGCACCTCTATCACAGCAACAAAATCAGGTGCATGGAGTACCATCGCGATAACCTACGATTTTTATCTGCAATATACGCCTAAAGATACCGTAAGGCGCAAAGCCACTATTATGCTTACAGGCGATCACTATCCCGAATTGGACGCCGCTGATGGGGGCTACACTGCAACCGGGGTAAGCTTAAAAAAACATATCATTGGCAACGAAAAAGATAACAACTCACCAACAATGGATATTTGGTCATCTCCTGAGCACAATGCAATGCTTCGGTTGGCCGATGTGTATTTGGTATATGCTGAAGCTATTTTGGGCAACAATACTACCACTACTGATGCTGATGCCATGAAATATTTTAACGCGGTGCGCACAAGGGCAGGTGTGGATCCCGCTCCCATGTTGAGCATTGATACCGTACTCCGGGAAAGAAGAATTGAACTGGGTTTTGAAGGACAATATTGGATAGATCTGGTACGGCTTTCTTATTACAACCCGACAAAAGCTATCAATATTCTTAACAACCAGCAACGCGTTACCTTCAGTTATAGCAAAGGGGTTGCTACAACAACGCCTAAAGGTACTGATGGTGGCCCTCAAAATGTTGTGCCTGCAACAATAAGCTCATTTACGTTGCCAATACCGGCATCAGAGGTTTCGTCTGATCCAAAATTAGCACAACCGGCGGTGCCGTATTATTAATTAATGTTAAAAAGATATAATTATGAAAAAGAAATTATTTATCAGCATGTGTTTATTGCCGCTGCTTTTTGCGATGGTGGCTTTACTCCCTGCTTGTAAGAAGAACAACGACAACGGCGCTGCTCCTGTTATTACAAGTGTAAGAATAAATAGTCCGTCACCTATGGATACTATTCTAAGTACAGGTAATCCTACCACTGATCCTAGTTGGTCTGGAGAAACAGGTAAATATGTGGCCATAGTTGGACACAATTTGCAAAATGCTACAGAAATTGATTTTGATGGCGTTCCTGCATCGTTTAATCGTGCCTTATTTTCGCCTAACAGTGCAGTAGTGCAGGTTCCGGCCATCGTGTTTTCGACAGTGGACACCACTAAGCTCTACACTTTACGGTATGTTACAACAAGCGGTTCAACAACCTTTTCGTTTAAATTGGGCCCTCCGGCGCCAACTATTACCGCAATATCGAATGTGTTTGCAAATCCCGGCGATTCGGTTTATCTGTATGGTAAAAACTTAGTGTTAGTTCAGCATCTGGTATATGGCGGAACTGCAATTCCATCGTATAAATCGAGCCTTGATGGAACTGCTCTCGGTTTTCTTATGCCGGCAGCAACACCTACCGCCCAGATAGAAGTAGTCACAAAAAGCGGTACTGTGAAAGATACCATAAATGCCACACCAACTATTACAGGAATTTCCAACGAAATGGCAGCTCCAGGCGATTCTGTTTTTATTCATGGCACCTATTTTAATAGTATTCAATCGATATCGTTTGGTGGAACTGCGATTACCTCCTTTAAATCATCAAAGGATATGAAGACTATTGCTTTTGTTATGCCTGCAATAACATCATCTCAAAGCGGTGGACCAGCATCTGTTACTACAAAGTTTGGGTCAGCCGCTACTGTTTACAATGTTGAAGACTTTGTTGATGGTGTGTTTCAAAACTGGGACAATGTTAACGGTTATCCATGGGGGCTTAGCAACACGTCAAATAACGACCCGCAGTTTCCAGGTAATACAGGTTGGTATGGTGAACTGTTTGACACCGCCATCGCATCGAATGACTTCAGTTGGTGGGGCGGCGGGCGCGGCGTAAATATGGGCGGTTCACAATGGGTACCTGCTTCCGATATTTCAAACAACCCGGCCAACTACGCAGTGAAATTTGAAATATCTGTCCCCGCATCTACACCATGGACCGGTGGAGCCCTTTATGTAGCAGAAAATTACAGCTTTACATATGTTGCCCGGTATACACCATGGATGAGCAGCACGGGTAAAACAACGCCATTTAGTACTAATGGCTGGGTAACCGTAACTATCCCATTGTCGAGCTTTTTAACAAATAATGGCACGGGTACAGCGGTACCATCAATTAAGGCGCTGGTTGGTGCAAGTGGTAACACCGGTATGAACATCTGGTATATTAATGATGGCTCAACTATTGTGAAATCATTTGCCTTAGCAATAGATAATATCAGGGTTGTAAAAATTAAATAAACTATAGCCCCACGGCAACATATTGCCGTGGGGCATTTAACCGAAATAATATGAAAATGATAATAAAGAACCTCGGGACGGTATGCAAGATCGCTGCGATATTTTTTGCGGTGTTAGTTGCCGTGGCATGTAAGAAAACGGGAACAGCCCCGCAGCTCACACTTTCTAATATAACGGATACTATACCGGCAAGTGGCGGCACAGTACCTTTAACATTTACTTCAAACGCTGCCTGGACTGTGGATACAGCTGGTTTCGGGTGGCTGCGCTTAAATCAGGTATCAGGTAACAGTGGTGCTGCAACAATTCAATTGACTGCAACGGGGAATTCGTTAGGTACACGTCGATCTGTGCTTTTGGTTTTAAATTCAAATAACGGCCAAAGCAGGCGGATTACCGTATTACAGGACGCCAATATTTTCCCATCCTACAATACATCGCCTGTAGCACCCGACGCCACCGGTATGAGCAGCACCGCTACGCAGTTGGCGTCAAATATTACAATGGGATATAATATCTATAACACAATGGAAGCTCCGGGTAGTGAAACCGGATGGGGAAACCCGGCAATTACCCAATCATTGATGGATTTGATAAGTAAAAGCGGTATGAATGCGGTGCGTATCCCTATCCAGTATGATGAGTCACATATCATCAACCGGGCAACCGCTCAAATAGATCCCGCCTGGCTTGCCAGGGTAAAGCAGGTTGTTCAATATTGCTTCAATGATAAAATGTATGTGATGGTTAATATCCACTGGGATGGCGGCTGGCTTGATTGTACAGCTACAGGTGCTAAGCAAGATACCATTAATGCCAGGCAAAAGGCCTATTGGGAGCAAATAGCGACGGCCTTGCGGGATTTTGACGAACACTTGATGTTTGCCAGCGCCAACGAACCCAATGCTTCGGATGTGCCAACAACAAATACCTTAATGCGCTATCATCAAACGTTTATTAATGCAGTGCGCAGTACCGGCGGTAAAAACAGCTACCGCACATTGATTATCCAGGCGCCGTCCACATCAATTGATCTCGCTAACCAATATCTAAAGCCGGGCAATATATATAAAGTAGTAACTGCCCTTACAGATAAGCAGCCAAATAAAATGATAATAGAGTTTCATTATTATACCCCTCCAAACTTTTGCATATTAAATGCAGATGCAAGCTGGGGAAAAGAAGCATATTTCTGGGGAGCTAACTTCCATACGACTAATCCACTTTTTCTTGACCGCAATTCGACCTTTAATGAAGAACATTATGTTGATTCTATATTTAAAACCGCGAAAGAAAATTTTATTTCAAAGGGGATACCAATGATTATGGGCGAATATGGCACGTCATATCATGCTGATAAATTAACAGGCTATCCGGCGGATTCACTATTGTCGGTAAATTCCCAGATGCATTTCTATAGTTATGTAACAAAGCAAGCCAAAGCAAATGGCGTACTGCCGTTTTTATGGGCCGGCGATGCATTCAACCGCCAAAATAACACCGTTGGGAACCAGCGGACATTGGATTCGCTGAAAAAAGGTGCGGGGCTTTAAAAAGATAAAACTATTAATAGATTAAAAATATCCGCAACGAGTTGAGAGTTGAAGCGGTTTAGTTGATTAGTATGCCCGCGACGGAATGAGATACGTCGCGAGCTTTTTTACCCCTATTAGATAAAATATACATGACTAAAATTAAATATCTTCCAATTTGCCTGCTGACGTTGTTGTCGTGCAAAAAGGAAACCAGCGTAAATAACCACCCCATTACACAGGACACCACCGGGACAACGATAACTCCTCAGAAAGATCCGTCGATTGCTAAATCGACGGGATTTTTTTTGGATGACTGGGTGGTCAAAAGTTTTGTAGCACCAGGATATAGTAATGTATCGCAAGCAACAGGTGATGCTACCGTCACTATAAATGTCGATTATAGTAACGTGATCACTAAAGTTCCTAAATCCCTATTTGGTAATAATACCAATCCTTACATGGGGCAGTTGATAACTGAACCCGTTTTGATGAATAATATCAAAAACTTATCGCCAAATATTTTGCGCTTCCCTGGCGGAAGTATTTCGGATGTTTATTTCTGGAACGGGCAAATTCCATCAGATGTTGCGGACACTTTGTTTGATGCAAACGGCAATAAAACCCCGGCTTCCTATTGGGTAGGAAACAATACATCAGGATGGACATTGTCGCTGGATAATTATTACAGCGCGCTGCCACAAACGAACAGCACCGGCATTATCACCATCAACTATGCGTATGCGCGGTATGGTAGAAGCGCACATCCTGATCAAACGGCGGCACACCAGGCGGCACAATGGGTGCGTTATGACAAGGGGCGGACCAAATATTGGGAGATCGGAAATGAAGATGCAGGCCCATGGGAGCCAGGGTTTAAAATTGATGTAACTAAAAACAAAGACGGTCAGCCGGCAACGATCACCGGCGCGCTCTATGGCCAGCATTTTAAAGTTTTTGCGGACTCAATGCGCAAAGCGGCCAAAGAGGTTGGCGCTGTCATTAACATCGGTGCGCAGTTGAACGGGACAGACCCGTCCAATTCATGGAACACGGTAGCGAGAACATGGGAGCAGGGCTATTTTGCTTCTGCCGGTGACTATGCAGATTTCTATATTGTTCATGACTATTTTACGGGCTCAGATAACGAAACTGCGGCTACAATTTTGAATACACCCATCACCGAGACCAGGGCCATAATGGACTACATGCATGCAACAACCACAAAAAACAATGTCTCTTTAAAACCAATTGCACTGACCGAATGGAATATTTTTGCCCAGGGGTCTAAGCAAATGTCATCATACATAGCCGGAATGCATGCTGCGATGACGATAGGAGAGTTGTTGAAAAATAAATTCGGGATGGCAAGTAGGTGGGACCTGGCAAATGGATGGAGCAACGGTAATGATCAAGGTATGTTCAACGCGGGAGACGAACCGGATGGGGTAGCTAAGTGGAACCCAAGACCAGCATTTTATTATATGTACTATTTTCAGAAATATTTTGGCGACCGGATGGTCGGCTCTTCAGTGACGGGTGGTAATGGGGATGTTTTAAGCTATGCATCATCCTTTTCATCAGGCGAGGCTGGTGTTGTTGTAGTCAATAAAGGTACTGCTTCGCAAATAGTTAAAATAAACATAAGCAATTTCAAACCCGGGTCAAGGTATTATTATTATATGCTTACTGGCGGAACAGACAATGGCGAGTTCTCCGGGAAAGTATATGTAAATGGAAACTGGCCCAGCGGTGCTAACGGCGGACCTGCAAATTTCCTGGACCTAAACGCAAACTCATCTACATTGGCCAACGG
>JAFAKI010000144.1 GCA_019235595.1 Mucilaginibacter sp.
TATGCAGGATCAATGGTACTGCTCCATACAAACGAACCAGGTTGAAATACAGCAATCCACGAATGAATTTCGACTCGCGTACCAAACGAGCACGTAAAGTGGTATCCATTTGAATAGCTGGTATGTTGTCGATAGCAATATTGGCTCTGTTAATACCATAATATAACTGCTGCCATACTTTTTGCACACGGCTATTGGAAGAGATATAGGTTTCTGTACCCAATGCCCTTACATCCGGGTTGGTATTGCTGGGACTGTAAACCTGGTTATCACTGGCATTTTCGACCAGCAGATTTAATTGACGACCATACAGTGGGAAATCGCCTGCCGGATCGCTGTTCAGTGTGCTGTATACAGCGCTCACAGCTGAACTTGCGTCAGACGCTGTTTTGTAAAATTGAGAGGCCACAATGACCGAGCTTGGATTTTCATCCAGCTTTTTGCACGAGTATATCCCCATAACGGAAACAGCCGTGAGAAATATTATCAATTTTATACTAAATATCTTTTTCATCTTTTCTTATTCATTTTGGGTTAGAAAGTGACATTTAACCCAGCCAGGAAAGTGCGTACGGGCGGATAAGTGCCATAATCGATACCCTGTTTGGTATTGTCGTTATCATAAAAGTTGGCTTCAGGATCAAAGCCCTTGTATTTGGTGATAGTCACCAGGTTTTGACCGGAGATATACAGCCTGATCTGTTTAGCATGAATTTTAGAAGCCAGCGCAGTATTGAAAGTGTAGCCTAATGAGGCGTTCTTCAATTTCAGGTACGAGCCATTTTCAATATATCTGTCGGTAACCTGCGGAACAGGTGAGTTGGTTGCCCTGGCAACTGTACCACTGGGATTGGACGCGCTATATCTGTTAAGTAACTCAGCCGAAGCATTTAAAGAAGTTGTAGGCTTTTCAAGCGATTGCTGTAATAGGTCGAATATTTTATTGCCATACGATCCCTGGAAGAACACTGACAGGTCGAACTGCCCATAGGTAAAAGTGTTGGTGATACCTCCGGTAAACTTAGGCTGGGCGCTGCCAAGGTTGTGTTTATCGGCAGTAGTGATCTTGCCGTCTCCGTTGGAGTCCACATACTTGGTATCACCAACTTTTTGAGGAACGCCAGCCAACAACGGCACACCGTTTGCAAGGTCGGCGGCGGTAAGCAACCCATTAGTAGAATAACCCCAGAAGGTACCAACAGGCAAGCCCACTTTAACAATTACAGGTGATACCTGACCGATAGGTGCTATCGGGAAATAGCTGGTTACCCCTGAACCGAGGCTCAGCACTTTGTTACTATTAGTCGCAACCTGCAGGTTGGTTTTCCATTTAAATCTGCCAGTTTTGACATTTTCGGTATTGATACCCAACTCCAAGCCTTTGTTCTCCACACTTCCCACATTCTCCAACTCACTGGCATAGCCCGTATATAATGGCAGTGGAACGTTCAATAACAGGTTGGTGGTCTTTTTATAGTAGGCGTCAAAAGTCAGGTTGATGCGACCATCAAAAAAGCCTATGTCCAGGCCACCGTCATATTGCGTAGTAGTCTCCCATTTCAGATCGGGATTGTGTAATTGAAGCGGTGCAATGCCGGTAACCAATTTGCTGCCGAAATAGTAGTTGCTCGGTGCAAGTGATGAAAGCGAAGCATATGGCGGCACTTCCGAGTTACCGGTTTGGCCTGCAGTCAAACGCAGCTTAAGATTGCTGATCGTATTTTCGAGCGGCTTGAAAAAGGTTTCTTTGTCGATATTCCATGAGAAACCTGCAGATGGGAAATACCCCCATTTATTGTTGGCGCCCAATTTTGATGAACCATCGGCCCGTATAGAAGCAGTCAGGTTATACTTGTGCAGGTAGGAATAATTTACCCTGCCCAGGTAAGAGTTAAGCACCTGGCTCGATGCGGTGGATGTGGGTATATTAGCCACGCCGGCATATGACAAATTGTTATAGGTAGTCAGGTCGTTCGGGAATTTCTGAGCCGAAGCAACTGACGAGCTAAACTGTGTATACTGGGTAGTATAACCCGCCAGGATATTCAAGAAATGCGTATCGTTAAAGTTGTGATCATAAGTAAGCGTATTCTCGTTCAGCCAGCTTAGCTCGTTGCCCGCCCCTATCGATGCATAACCACTCGTTGCATATCCTGTTGAACCACCAGCAGGCGACCCTGTGTAAGAAGGCGCGTAATAATCCTGCGCAGTATTCAAAATGTCTGCACCGGCGGCGATCTTCAGTGTCAGATCAGGTATTATTTTATACTCTGCTGCAAAATTGCCTAAAAAGCGGTCGAGGGTAGTCTGATTAGTAGTTGCAACAATATCCTGTATCGGGTTGGTAGGTGTGGTTAAATACGGATTGGTGGTATTATAAGAACCATCCGCGTTTTTGATCAGCGCCAGAGGTGACGTTGCCAATAGATTGGCAAATGCATTGCTGAAATTGATACTTCCATATGAACTACCATAAAGCTTATTTTCTATTGACTGGCTGCCGAACGCATTGGCGGTTACTTTAAGGTGCTCAGATATACTCTTCTCATAATTAACACGGGCAGAATACCTTTTAAAACCTGTATTCAGAATGGTACCCTGCTGATTGAAGTAATCACCCGAAATAAGGTAACGGGATTTTTCATCGCCGCCCGAAATGGTTAGCTCATCGTTCAGAACAGGTGCAGTACGTAAAGCCGCCTGCTCCCAGTTTGAACCGGCTCCTGCTGAGGCAATTTGTGTTGGCGAGAATGTTTGGGCGACACCGTCACTGGTGTTGATATCATCTACCAGACTTTCCCATTGGGAAGCGTTGAGCAGCTTTAGCGTTTTAGATACTTTTTGCGTCCCGTAGTAAGAGCTAAAACTGACATTACTGGTTCCCTTTTTGCCACGTTTAGTAGTAATAATTACTACGCCATTGGCGCCATGCGACCCATATATTGCAGTAGCCGATGCATCCTTCAATACTTCAATCGACTCAATATCATTTGGGTCGATAGTCGCCAATGCATCAACACTGGTTCCGTTGGAGCCCACATTGGTGTAATCGTTGTTGTTATAGATGATGAATCCGTCAATCACATAAAGTGGCGCATTACCGAACGAAATGGAGTTGCCGCCGCGTATGCGCACATTCGCTGTACTTCCAGGTTGACCGGAGTTTTGGGTCACCGCTACGCCGGATACACCGCCTTGCAACAGGTTGTCGAACGATGATGCCGGCTGATTCAATAATGCTTTAGGAACGGATGCTACTGCACCGGTCAGGTCACTTTTACGCTGCGTGCCGTAACCAACGACAACCACCTCCCCTAGTTGACCGACAACGTCAGAAAGTTTTATTGTGACGGGCGTGCCATCAACAATAACCTCTTTTGTTTTATAACCCACAAAGCTCACGATTAATGCGTAAGGCAATTTTTGGCCTGTAATAAAGGTAAGCGGCCATCAGATCCGGTAGCAACGGAGTGCGTTACTCCTTTTATCTGCAACGTAACGCCGGCGAGGGGTTGTTTAGTTACGCTGTCGATAACAACACCCTCCTGGTGCGAATTGATCAGCGGTGTGCTGGTATTCTGTGCGAATGCCGTCGCGGGAAGTATCAGGAAAATTAGAACTCTAATAAATGGGTAGACGTAGTTTTTTGCATGGACATATATTTCCATATATTTAACTGTTTTATGTTAATGATTTAATCGTTAGTAAAACCGGGGATGATGAACAGTAGTGATTGGCGTTACGGCTGTTCACTCATCTGAAAAGACCGGCGAGGCTTCCTTGCCGGTTTGTTTTTTAGGGAGTAAATATTATCTCATGCACATAGTATTTTCTTTGTTAAGCTGTTCAAGACCATGAAGACATACGCCTTCTACAATAAATTATCAGGATGAAGAATGATGATGAATACTGTTCGCTCCTAGCGACAACAACAGACCATACCCACTGCTTTTGCGGAACAAAGCATTCGATGAAAACCGGAAATACCCTTGTTATTTTGAGAGTAAAGTTTCATTTATATAAGTTCTTCGCGGCAAATATAAAAACATTTTTAATAAATACTACTAAATAGATAGATTTTATAGTTTTATTTTATATGCTCAAAATTTCTCCGCAAAACATCAACTAAGAAGCTTTTAGGTTGATCCTAACCTACCGATTTAAATTACAAAAAAACCGCCCCGGTTACCCGGGACGGTCGCGATCAACTAATCAACGAATGTTGCACAACCAAATGCAATCATTGTTATCTTCTACCGGATTTGCCGGTTATTCCTTTAGTTCCTGAACCAGGATTGTGGTATGTCCTTTGGTTCCGAACCGTTAAAGCTGTATTTCAGTTTAAGTGTGAAACCGCCTCCACCTTCAATAAAATCAAGCGCGAATGGCTGTAGTCCTTTACTTAACGCAACCTGCCCTGTTTTTTCTATTGCCGAGTGCAAGCCATCATTATCGACTGTTAAGCGATCTGCGATTTTCAATATCCCGCCGTCATCGCAAGTCAAATAGAAAGTGTAAATGCCTGTTTCAGGAACGTCAATATAGCCGCGATATTTTAACCCGAACGATGGTGCATTAACCGATTTTGGCACATCAATGCTTGTCGCGGTATAAGTACTATCAGGCTGTCCGCTGCGGATATAAGTTGTGCCTTTAAAAAAGCCCTTATAATAATCCACTTTCAAACCAGTATCTGTTTTATTTGCCATTACAGGTTTTGCCAGGCTTTGCTGCTCATATCTAATAGCATAAACATCCCCTCGTTTTCCTCCTGGTGTAAAAGCAGCCACTTTTACTGTTTCTGTATGGCTAATCAAAAGATTATTTAATACAGGTGAACTTGCTTGTGGTAATGTTCCATCTGTGGTAAAGCGGATAGTTAGACTGCTTAATGGCGATGTAACATTCAAGCGATCACTTTCCACAAAAACTTTGCTGTCTATAATGCCATCCAAATCAGGCAGACGGTAATTGATATTCAAAGCATCCATGCGCGGGAATTGCATTACCAATCTCTTTTCATAAGATGTATAATGTTCTTTGTTATTTGTCCACAGCATTTCAGCGAGAGCGGTCATCCTTGGCATGGTCATATAATCCGCGCGTTTTTCTGAAGGAATATTTTCAGACCAAACATTGGCCTGCGCGCCAATGATCAGTTTCGCCTGCTCAGGTGTCAACCCTGCCGGAATTGGATTAAAATGATAAACATTGTAAATGGAATTTTTATCAGCTGGATTATCAAAATACAAAGGGCTACCCGGCGTCATGATCACGTGATTGCCATTACGCGCAGCTTTAGCCGGAGCGTTGGGCACCCAGGTACGCCAGTACATGATATTTGCCGTCGGACTAATACCACCTTCCAATACCTCATCCCAGCCAATCAGCTTGCGACCTTTTGAATTAAAGAATTTCTCCATCCGGTTAATGAAATAACTCTCCAAACCAGCGATATCTTTTATTCCCTCGCGCTGCATCAATGCTTTGCAGGCATCAGATTTTGCCCAATCGCTGCGTTCCACCTCATCACCACCGATATGGATGTACTCCGACGGAAATATGTCCATGATCTCGCTGAATACATTTTCAGCAAACGCAAAAGTATTCTCGTTACAAGGGCAAATCGGCTTGGTAAAGAATTGTCCCCAGGTATTCTCGCCATTGCAGGTCAGGAAAGGATAAGAGTTAATAGCCGCCATCATGTGCCCCGGCATATCTATCTCGGGAATAATATCAACATGCTTTTGTGCAGCATACTTTACCAGGTCCTTCATCTGCTGCTGCGTATAGTAGCCGCCATAAAGGGTCTTCCCATTTTTTTGGATGATATGCTCTTTATCAATAGTAAAGTCCGGATTATCGGCCGAACGTTTCATGCAGGCGGTATCATTTCTGTCAAATGTGCGCCATGCCCCTTCTTCGGTTAGCTTTGGATATTTCTTTATTTCTATCCGCCACCCCTGGTCGTCTGTCAGGTGCAGATGGAATTTATTCATTTTGTAAAGCGCCATCCGGTCAATAAACCTTCTCAGGTAAGCAATCGAAAAGAAATGGCGCGAAACATCCAGGTGCATACCCCGCCATGAATAACCGGGCTCATCACTGATGGTTAACGCTGGCAGAGTTAATTTTGATCCAGCCTTCCCTTCTTCTGCAGATACAGGCAGTAATTGCCTGATGGTTTCTATCGCATAAAACACACCAGCATTATTACCGGATATAATAGTAATCTTAGATGGAGTAATAGTCAACCGGTATGCGCCGGGCGATTTTATTGCAGGATCATAAACGATGTTAATGACATTGGTTGGACGGGCTGATTTGGTAACCTTTAAATCGCCCCCTAATGATGCAGCAAACAGCTCATTCAGTTGATTTATTTCGCTATTGAATTTTACGATCAAAGCTGAGCTGATAATGGTCTGTTTGGTAATATAGAAGTTGCCTTTACCTGGCTCCAAAGATTTTGGATAGGGTATAAGGCTATAATTTTCTTGTGCAAAAGAATAAGACGCATTAAGGCATAAACCTACTAACAAAACTAATAAGGCAAATATATATTTTCGAAACATCTTGCTGATTAGCAGAACTTTAAATAAAGTTAAGCAACGCTACAATTATAGTTAGCATTAACAATCTATTATTTTCCAAAAACTGCCATTTCTTAAGCTATTTTGGCATCATAAAATGCTATTCCCAATATGTGATGCAAAATTCTTTTAATAAAAAAGAGACGCTCCGGTAATTGAGCGTCTCTTGTGTAGTTGTAATTTAAAGATTAAAAGTTCGGGCCACCGGTATCCCACCACAAACGTGTCGCAATATCGTCTGCCGCTCCTGGTCCCATTTTTGTCACTGCGTCAGCAACAGCTGCTGCATTGCCAGTTCTTTCAGAGTTAACAAAAGGCATTCTTTTGATCCACTGATCCGCGGGAATAATTCCCCAGTCTGGGCTACTATCATTCTTAGCCACATGAGGAATTTTCGGATATCCTGTTCTTCTGAAATCCACCCAGGCTTCCAGCGTCTGGGTAAATGCCGCGAAGTACTTCTGTGTAATGATTTTTTCCAGTTTTAGTTCATTATTATCTGCATTATTCCATGCTACGGTAATGGTAGAAGCCGCTGTGAAATTATTGCGGGCATCAACAGGGTCAACGTAGTTGATAGGCTTGCTGGTATTGTCTGCCAAATAAGCATCTACTCCGCTCGCGCCCCAGTCTGCAAAAGACGCTCTTACCCCAGCTTCATAATTTGTCTTGGGATCACCGGCGCCAGCCCAACCTCTAAGCCCCGCTTCGGCTTTCAGAAACAAAACCTCGGCAGCAGTAAAATCCCTTCTCGTGGTAACGCTATTAAAGTCGTTAGATACCTTAGAGAAAGGAACGTGGTCGGCCTTGGTTTTTATATACGCGCCATTGCGGATGCCTTTATAAGGTACTGATGGGTGATCAGCTGCGAGGCTTGGGTTACTCAAAGGTGCATAATACTTGGATATTCTGCCGTCATTCAGTCCAACCATAAATGACTCCATAACTGCCCCCATCCGGGTATCGTCCCATTGGTAACAAATCTGCGCTACCGGCATAATATTACCTAATAGGTTATTGGTGAAATTGTACTGATTGTCATCAATCAATCCTGCGGGATCGCTCAATGCTTTTTCACCCTGTGTCTTCGCCGTTACCGGATCTACTTTTGACAAGCGCATGGCCAATCTCAAACGTAAAGAATTGGTTAATCTCATCCAGGAGCCTATGTTGCCACCGTAGGCAGAAGGATCAAATTTTGCAAAACCCTTGTATCCCGTGTTTGCGGCAAAAGCCGTTTGGATGGTGTCCAATTGCTTAAAGAAAAGGTTGTATAAATCTGATTCTTTATCATAGAGAATAGTAGCTGCCTTGCTACCATAGTTGGAATAAATCACGGGGCCGTGGATGGCAGTTAATTTAGACATTGCCAAAATGCGGACCAATTTTGCCCAGGTACCAAACATTGGCAATTTATTGTCCTGAGCTAGTTGGATAACTTGTTTTGCCGGTGACATGACACTGCCATATACCCGACCCCAATAAACATTCCAACGTATATAATAGGTCGTATTATTAACATTCCCCACAAAATCGGTGGGTGTAGCCATATATCCCATCCAGTCATCATAACATAAATCCTCTTCAATTTGATGTCCGTTCAGATTGAATATCATGTTTGAGAACGGGGATCCTACCAGGTTAAAGTCCTGCTTCAGCATATCGTCGGAAATCTGATTGGGGTCCTGGTTGGTTTTTATAAAATCCTTGGTGCACGACCCGAATGCAATCAGGCAAAATAGTGCAATAACAATTCGTTTCATATTAAAATATTTTAATCCTTATAGAATGTTTAATCCTTAGAAATATTAGTTCTTTTAGTATGTAAATTTCACATTGAACCCGAACGATCTTGTAGATGGCAAGCTAAATACATCATTAGACTGCATGGCATTGCTTGTACTCATAGATTGTTCCGGATCAAACGGTGCCTTCTTGTAGATGAAGAACAGGTTCCTTGCTACCAATGAAATGGAAGCGTCTTGGAAGACTTTTCCCGACTTGAAATTATACCCGAAAACCAGTTGCCCCAGTCGTATATTCGTTCTGGAAAACACATAAGGCTCCATTATCCTGTTCCGATCGCCGACAACTGAATAATATGTATACGGATCTATGGTGGTTACCGGAGTTGTTCCCATAATTGCATTGATAGGAATATAGCCCCTATCTCTATCTGCCGCAGTTCTTGCACTCACTCCATAAGAATCCAGGAATGCTTCCGTTTTGGAGAATGCAACGCCCCCGAATTTAGCATTGATCAATACGCTGGCAAAGAAATTATTGTACGAAAAGCTATTGTTCCATCCTGCTAAAAGATCAGGATTGACATTACCCACTTTTATCTGAGTAGCCGTTTTGGTTGGCTTCGCATTGTTATCCAGTATGATCTGACCAGCCGCGTTTCGTGCAAATTTATAAATGTACAAATCATTGAAAGAACCACCTGCTTTTATGATGGATGCAAATCCTTCATCATCACCGCCTACCTGGTAGTTTGGATTGGAAGCAATCAATTCAACAATTTTATTTTTGTTCTGGGAGCCATTCAATGAAGTCCTCCAGCTAAAGTGCCTTGTACGAACCGGTTCAGCGTTAAGGGTTAGTTCAAATCCATGGTTAACAATTTTTCCGGCGTTAACATAGTAAGTGGTATATCCGGAACCGGAAGGAGCTGCCAATGACAGGAATTGGTTGGTGCTAACGTCGTTATAGTAAGTAAAGTCGAAGCCTATCTTTCCATCTAAGAAACGCATCTCAGTACCATATTCATTGCTTACAATCTTTTCCGGTTTTAAGTTTGTGAAAGGTACCTGCGTATTTCTATTGATGCCGCCTTGTGCGCTACTGATAGTATTCTCAGGATTAACTACATTGAAGGGCACATCATTTGCAGTTTGAGAAAGAGACGCCCTTACTTTGAAATACGAAATCGCCTTGGGCAAGTCTACCATTTGACTGATTATAGCGCTGACACCGGCAGAAGGATATAGGTATGATTCATTGCCGGTAAGTGCCAGGGTAGAAGCCCAGTCATTGCGGGCAGCTAAATCCAAAAATAAATAGTCTTTATATCCGAGTTGTACATCCGCAAAAGCACCTTCTTTAATAGTGTTGCTAATTGTCTG
>JAFAKI010000226.1 GCA_019235595.1 Mucilaginibacter sp.
CGATAGCCAAATACCGTTCTGATCACCTCCACACCAACCGACCCTTTTGGATATCCGTATTTGTACCAGGTAAACTTCGAACTATCAATGCGAAATGTATCCGCAAACTCGGCCAGGAACAGGTCGATCTCGATATCAAAAATATCCAGATCAAGGTCTATGCTGGTATCAACTGTCAGCGCATCCGGATCTACTTTTTGTATTTTATAACGGTCGCAATATCCGGCAATAAATTCCTTTAATTCGGGCAGTACCTCTTCCATTTTAAGTGAATTTTTTTGTGAGCGTTTGATTATAAGACGACACTTTTTTAAAACGGTTGCACGCTTTTTTAAAATTTATCAAAAATTCAGTCTGTTCAACTGAGAGTCAGGCCAATAACTTATACTTGCACAAAATTTTGAGCAGATGGATATAAAAGTGATCGCGTTTGATGCAGACGATACCCTTTGGGTGAATGAACCCTATTTTCAAGACACTGAAAAGAAGTTTTGCTCCCTATTGGAGGAGTTTATGCCACAACATACCCTGTCGCGCGAGCTTTTGAAAATCGAGATCGAAAACCTGGCGCTGTATGGTTATGGCATCAAGGGTTATATCCTGTCGATGATCGAAACTGCACTGAAAGTGACCGATAATAATATACCCATCGAAGCCATCGACAAAATTATAGGCTACGGTAAAGAGTTGTTGAACGAACCGATCGAGTTGCTGGATGATGTAGAAGAAGTTTTAAAATCGCTGCAAGGACATTACCGCGTCGTAGTTGCTACCAAAGGAGACCTGTTGGATCAAGAACGTAAGCTTAAGAAATCCGGCTTGAACCATTATTTTCACCATATCGAGATCATGTCGGAGAAAAAGGAAGCAGATTATTTAAAACTGCTTCGTCACCTTGATATTCAGGCCGAAGAATTTCTGATGATTGGCAATTCGCTGAAATCAGATGTAATTCCTGTCCTGAACATCGGTGGGCATGCTATTCATGTTCCTTTTCATACCACCTGGGCGCATGAACATGTGGAAACGAAGTTGGAGCATGAGAATTTTAGGCATGTGGGGCGATTGAGAGAAGTGTTGGAACTGACATTGCAATAGGCTTTCGGTGGGCAAGACATATGTGGTGCTAAATAAGATATTAGTCCGCTCATAGCCGCGGGGGCCTAGTTACTTTTGGCTTGACCCAAAAGTTACCAAAAGGTCAAGACAGAAAAAAGCTTCAGCCCGCTCTGCCGGTTCTTTACGCCTTTTCCGTGCTTCGCACATTGCAAAGGCTAAACCGTCATTCACGCCATACACCCGGCCCGCTTTTCTGTCAGCCCCACGCTCTTTAGTTACATTTTATATAATGAGCCTACTAACATCAAATGAACCCTGTCAACGGACCAGCTTCGGGTGGAATCAATCAAAACAATGGTAGCCTTGAGTGCAGGCAAGGGCATTAGCAAACTTTGCTGAAGCGTTAGGCATGGGCGAACGCGAGTGGGGCAAAGTATTGCAGCCCGTGGTTTTGGTTGATTTGCAGGGCAAAGGCCTGTGCGGTAAGGAAGCAGGTGTCTGCTGACTTGATTTTTTGTTACTTTTTTATCAAGAAAAAAGTAAAAGAAGCCTCAGCGGCAATTGAGCTGAACAGCTTATTAATTGAACCTGAGCCTCTACTAGAAACACTCACACCTCCTTCTCAAACACCGCAAGCTGAATTTCTTCCCGTGGTACACCAAACCTAGTACCTTCATGAAAAGGCAATATCTCGCCTGTTGCCAGATAGCCCCTGCGTTCGTACCAGGCTATTAATTCTTTGCGGCTTTTGATCACGGTCATATAGATGGATTTGCAATTCAGTTGAGCGGCCACTACTTCTGCCTGATGAAGTAATTGCCGGCCTATACCGTTTGCCTGTAACAACGGTGACACAGTAAGCATGCCCAGATATAACTTATCCCCCCTCACTTCCAGATACACACAGCCAATGATCTTGCCCTCATCACTCACATATTTCAGGATAGTAATATAAGGGTCCTGGAAATATTTGATCATGGTATTCTCGTCAATGCGGATACCATCCAGCAGGTTGGCTTCTGTAGTCCAGCCCTGTTTGGAGGATTCACCCCGGTAGCCGCTATTCACCAGTTGGGTTAATTCGGCAACGTCAGCAATTGTGGCTTTAGTTATATGCATTCTGTGCAAACCTAAATTTTGCTGGCAATAAAAGCAAGTCCTATAAAATCTGCAATATGTGATACCATAGCCAGGTTGTCGCAAAAGCCACCAATATGCTGATACCAATAATAAGGCTGGACAATTTAGGGTTGACACTATACTCCTCTGCAACTACACCAGACGTAAGCAAGGTAGGCATAGCTGCCTCAAAAATGGCTATCTGTGGTATTATGCCCTTCAACCCCATCAGCAGCGCAACGCCTAACACCAAAGCCGGGGCAATCAGTAGCTTGTAGGTCAAGGATGCGCCGATATGTTTCAGTTCATTTTTCCAGCCATCAAATTTCAGTTGTAAACCAATGGAGAATAGCGCCAATGGAGCCACGGTAACCGCCAGTTTATCAAACAAGGGGTTCAAGGAAGAAATATCGATAAAATGCGGAATAGTAAGCGCGCCAACGCATCCCAGAAATGGTGGAAAACGCAGCACTTTTTTGATGATCGTCTTCACAGATAGCTTTTGTTTCTGTGAGGCATTAATGGCTACCAATACCCCTGCTGTGGAGAGCATCATAAAGGTCACCTGGTCACAGATCACGGCGATACCTAATTCTTTATCACTGAAGTAGGCCATAATCAAGGGAAAACCCACAAACGAGGTATTAGATAAACCCGATGAAAGCTTAAGCGCACCTTCGGTGGATTTACCTATTTTATTTATTGACGAGTATAATCTGACAAACAACCATCCGCCAAGCCATACTATAACCGGCATCAATGCCGGAAGCATCAATTGATTACTCCATTGGATATGAGGCAGGTATTTAAACGACACTGCCGGCAAAGCCAGGTAAATGATCCAGGCGCTGATGCCTTTGTGAGCGTTAGAAGGCAATAGTTTCGACATCCGAAAAAGCATTCCGGCCATGATACAAACGCCTATGAGTATAAAGTTGATCAAGCTACAGCGCCCGGTAATCTTCCCTTACAGGACTAAAAATATCGATCAGTTTGCAGTCGGTAATGGCTGTACCGCCGTGCTCTACATTAGAAGGTATAATGGCAAAGAAGCCTGGCTCTAATACCTGTGCATCACCGTTGACTATCAGTTCGAATTTACCTTCCAATGCAAACGAACACTGCTGATGCACATGCTTGTGCAACGGTATCGAACTACCGGCTTTTACCTCGAGAAAATTGATGGTGTTGGTATCGGTATGGATCAGTTTAGAGAAAAACCCAGGCGCCACTTCTTTGGTATCGATATCGGAAAAATATTTGAAGACAGATGTATCCATTGCGGTTGATTGAAAAGCTAAAGATACAATCAACGGCGATGAATACAGAGGGTATCCATAAATAAAAAGGGTGTCATGCCGAGGCTGAGCCTGTCCTGAGTTTATCGAAGGAAAGTATGGTGCGCAAAGGCCTCATCCCACATAGTCTTCGACAGGCTCAGACTGACACCGCTCTATTTTAGGTTATATCTCTCTAAACACCACAGTAGCGTTATGCCCGCCAAAGCCAAAAGTATTGCTCATGGCGACTTTTACTTTGTGGTTGATGGACTCCTTTAACACGATTTT
>JAFAKI010000264.1 GCA_019235595.1 Mucilaginibacter sp.
TGCCCAAAGAATGAGGACCGGCACTACAGAATTCGGGCTTAACATCGGTTATAATTCAGCGAATGTTGCTTATTCGGGCTCAGGTTACAATAGTGATTACGTGAGTGGCCTCAATTTGGGTTTTTCAGCAGAATCCTATTTTTCTGACCGCTGGAGTATTAAAGGGAAACTAATCTACGACCAAAAGGGCTTTGGTAATGGGTACGTGGCTTTCCCGGATGGTAGTACAATAAACGGAGTTGATTTTCATCTGAACTATTTAACAATCCCGGTAATGGCCAACTGGCATTTCGGAAGAACCAGGAATTGGTATTTGCACTTCGGTCCTTACGTTGGCTTTTTGCTCGATGCAAATGAGTCTTCCAATAGCGGGATCAACGTAAAAGATTACTTCCATACCGCTGATTTTGGCTTGGACGCCGGTATAGGCGTTAAGTTCCCTGTGTCCCGTTATGTTAAACTCTTCATTGAAGCCGACGGACAAGGTGGGTTCACCAACATATTCCAGAATAGCGACGGAACCTATCAAAACGTCAGATCAAGCATCAACTTTGGGGTTTTATTCCCTTTGAGATAATGCCAATCGCCGAGTTTACTCACCCGGTCATTGCTTCGCTCGACCACCCTATCTATGGCAAGCCATAAAGAGGGTTTTATATTTTTCACCCTCTTTTCGCGTAGCGAAGAGAGGGTCGAACAGCGTAGCGAGGTCGGGGTAGACTCTGCGTTTAACTAAACGAATATATCCAGGCTCAGTTCGCGCTGAGCTTGTTCTCCTTAAAAAATTTCCATATCTCGTCGCAGGCATTCAGGTTTTTAGAAAGCGAGCCAATCATAAATTTAGGCAGATACTGCGTTCCTCCCGGCCAGGTATGCCCGCCATCCACAATTGTAAAGCCTATCACTTTCATCCCATCATTGCTGGTATATTCCTCTTTAGTAACAGTAGTTCCGTCATTTACCAGGATTGGCAAGTTAGTCACTACGGGTTTACTATCGCAATGATCAACCGCCACCCACTTTTTCAAAATATCTTCATGACTATAAATAACTCCGCCTGCGCCCTTCATTTGTCCGCCTGCGAACGGTACTAATGGGTCCTTTGTTCCCTGAATGTACATAACCGGTATGGACTGTGTTGGCTTATAACCCTCATCCTGATCCATCGAGGCAGCTACTACAGCAACTGCAGCTATACGTTTATTCAACTCGCATGCCAGGCGCGAAGTCATAAATCCTCCGTTTGACATCCCTGTCACATAAACTCTTGCCGGATCGGCATGATAGGTGCTGATGATATAAGTGATTAGTTCATCTATAAATTTCACATCGTTAACGCCTCTTGAATTGGCGGGTGTACCGCGACCATCGTTCCAACTGCGCTCAATTCCTTGTGGACAAACAATGATAAACTTGTCCCGGTCGGCAAGCAGTCTGAAATCAGCAAAGATCATTTGCCGTGCGGCTGTGCCCAATCTGCCATGCAATGAAATGATTACCGGAGCATTATCCGCAAGGCCATTTGGCAAATAGGTAACAAACTCGCGGCGCATGTGGTCGACGATAATGCTTTCGTTTTTTTGCTGTGCGGTTGCGCCTGTCGAAACAAACAGCAGCAGAAGTGATAAAAATGTTAAAGTTTTCATATAGAGATTTGAGCAGTTAAAAGCAATTGGACATTAACTGCGCGAAAGGTTTAAGTCCTTTTCCATGTTCACCACTATAAAATGTTCCCCGTCGGGGAGCGGGACGTTGATCTTTCTCGACTGGCAATATCCCATCGCCTCATAAAGAGGAACGCCCGGCAGTGTAGACCCTATCTCCATTTTAGTGAAACCATACTGCTGGGCAGATTTTTCGCAAAGATTGATCAGCATACGGCCTATGCCTTGTCGGGCCCAGTCTGGGTGAACGAAGAATGCACGTATACGTGCTGCATCTGTGGCAGGGTTGAGTAGTGGGTCGATATCATTCTTGTGCTGATCACCGCCAAAAAGCGTGCTCCGCATGCTCCATCCCCCACAGGCTACAATACATTCATCCGACTCAACCAAATAATAGGTACCATCCTGTATCAATTGACTATCCACGCCAAAAACGTACCTGATAGCTCCCTCCGTTTGGGCATTGGAATAGTAACCGCTGCTTAACCCGCGGGCTGATAGTGCAATCAGCTGCTGCAATTCGGTAATATCTTCAAAAGTGGCTAAACGGGTGTTTAATGACATGGCTTCTAAAATATTTAATTTCTGTTGTCTTTTTATAGACATACGAAAATTCTCTAAGGTTTAATTTCAACAGATTTGTAAAAATTATTAAATTTAAATCATAAATCATCCGCCATGGTCTTTAAGCACGCCATCAGTTGGTTTGAAATCCCCGCGACCGACCTTGATCGCGCGCAAAAATTCTACGAAACCATTTTCGACATCAAAATGATCCCGCTGGATATGCCCCAGCTACAAATGCGGCTGTTCCCTACCGAAAGCCCGATGAACATTGGCGGCGCCATCTGCAAAAGCGGCGATTTCTATAAACCTTCGACAGATAGCGGTCCGCTGGTTTACCTGAACGGCAACCCTGATCTGCAACTTGTGTTGGATAAAGTAACAACAGCCGGAGGAACAATCGCTGTCCCCAAAACACAAATATCACCCGAGTATGGCTACATGGCTGTTTTTTTGGATACGGAAGGCAATCGTATTGCGCTGCATTCGGTGCCGGAAGGGATGATTTAATTCTTTACGGTGATGTCGATTGCATTAGCATAGAAAACCTTGAAATTTTTCCCATTTAGGTCAATAGCGTAGACAGCTGAATTGGGATTATTGCTTGCTTTTTCACCGCTCGCCAGGATTGTGTTATTGTGAATGATAACATTTGTAAAATTATAACCCTTTGGCGAAACCCTAAAATTTTTCTTTGTGACCATATCGTAAACAAAAACCGCGGATGAGCCCCCTGTACTATTAACTGTTTCGTCCACATGATGTAGAAAAACAAACTTTTTCCCGTCAGCAGTTAATCTAAAGTTTTTGCACCACCTGGTTTTTGCAATGTCTGAAGTTTTGTAAATATTAGTAACTTTCCCGTTAAAGTCTATAAAGAAGACCGAGTCTAAATCGCTCGCAATTATTTTTTTACTATCGCTGGTCCAGGAGACTCCCCATATTTCAGGCATTCCGCGGGTTAGGACTTTACACCATTTGTTATCCGTGTTTATGATGGCTATGTCCCACTTCTTTAACTTTTCGTTCCAGGTATTATAGGCTATTAATTTGCCATCTGGTGACCATACCGGTTCTTTGCAATAAGTGCCTTGAGTATTGAGTACAATTTTGCGATCAGTGTTGAGATCAATTATAGCAATGAGTATTCTGGCATTGCGGGATGGGTAAAAGCAATAAGCTACTTTTTTGCCGTCCGGCGAAAGCGCGGCGTCTGAAATGTCACGCTTTGATTTTATAATGGGGTAGTCCTTTTTATCGGCTATCGAGTAAAGCCGGAAACTTTCAGGGCCCGTTCTATAACAATAATCATACGACTTATTTTGCCCAGATACCTTAGATATATGAAGGACTAAAATCAAAAATAATATCTTTCTCATAGTTATGGTTTAGTGTCGTAAATATAAAAGTATCTTTATTTAACATGGCGACTCAAAAGCAAAAACCAACCTTACAACGTTCCAACCTTTCAACAAAACCGCCCTGAACCAACAATCTCAAATCTCATATCTCAAATCTCACATCTAAAGCCTATCTTTGCCCATGCAAGAAAAAATCCTCATTCTTGACTTCGGCTCACAGTTTACCCAATTAATAGCGCGCCGTGTCAGGGAGCTCAATATCTATTGTGAGATCCACCCATTCAATCACATTCCCGAAATCGACAGTTCAGTAAAAGGCATCATACTTTCAGGCAGTCCTTATTCCGTTCGCCAGGAAGATGCACCGCATTTTGAATTTTCAAAGCACCACAAAACAATGCCGATATTAGGTGTTTGCTATGGTGCGCAATATATTGCACATTTCAATGGCGGCGAAGTTCTACCATCAAGCACACGCGAATATGGCCGGGCTAATCTGCAATACATCGAGAAAGGACACCCGCTATTCAAACAGGTTCCTGAAGGTTCGCAGGTTTGGATGTCGCATGCCGATACTATAGCAAGCATCGGTCCTGATTTTGAGATTATTGCCAGCACAGAAACTGTAAAGGTGGCTGCTTACCATATTAAAGGAACAGAAACCTACGGTATACAATTCCACCCTGAAGTAACACATAGTATTGACGGTAAGCAATTGTTGCAAAACTTTTTGGTAGACATTTGCCATTGCTCACAGGACTGGACACCAGATTCATTCATAGAAACTACCGTAGCCGGCCTGAAAGAAAAATTAGGTAACGATAAGGTAGTTCTTGGTCTTTCAGGCGGAGTCGATTCATCTGTTGCGGCTGTATTGCTGCACCATGCTATTGGCAAAAATCTGTATTGTATTTTTGTTGATAACGGTCTGCTGCGTAAAGACGAGTTTGAATCTGTATTAGATTCCTACCAACACATGGGCCTGAACGTAAAAGGCGTTGATGCCAAACAACGTTTTTACGATGCGCTTGCAGGATTAACGGACCCCGAGAAAAAACGTAAAGCCATCGGCCGCGTGTTCATCGAAGTGTTTGATGATGAAGCACACCAGGTGCAGGATGTAAAATGGCTTGGACAAGGC
>JAFAKI010000307.1 GCA_019235595.1 Mucilaginibacter sp.
AAAACTCCTGATAAAATGCCCACGATATCAGGGCACACCAATCCGATCCCTAAATTCGGAATACCTTCTATCGGTATGGCCGATGGCCCCGCAGGTATACACAGATTTGTAATGACCAAAAAGGATTCGGCAGATAATTTATTTTCAACTGCATGGCCAGTGGGTACACTGCTGGCATCCAGCTGGGATACAGCCCTTGTTAGAAAAGTGGGCGTGGCCTTTGGCTCAGAGATCAAATCTTATGGGATCGACTTTATACTTGGTCCGGGCGTTAATATCCATCGTAATCCACTAGGTGGAAGAAACTTTGAATATTATTCTGAAGACCCACTGGTTTCAGGCAGCATGGCTTCTGCTATTATCAATGGTATCCAATCGCAGGGCGTTGGTGCAACAATCAAACACTTCGCTGCAAACAATCAGGAAAGTAACCGCTCGACAGTAAACGAGATCATCAGTGAACGTGCTTTGCGTGAGATTTACCTGCGCAACTTTGAGATCGCTATAAAAAGATCACATCCATGGGCGGTAATGAGTTCTTATAACCTGATCAATGGAACTTACACTTCTGAAAGCCGCGACTTGCTGACTAAAGTACTGAGAGAAGACTGGGGCTATAAAGGTTTTGTGATGAGCGACTGGTTTGGCGGTAAGGATGCCCCGGCGCAGATCTATGCCGGAAATAACCTGCTGATGCCGGGAAATCCAACCCAGGTAAAAGCCATTACTGAAGCTGTAAAAAGCGGAAAACTTTCGGAGGCAGAACTGGATAAAAATGTGGAGGCTGTTTTGAATGTGCTGGTACGCACGCTTACTGCCAAAGGCTACGATTATCCAAATAAGGCCGACTTGAAAGGGCATTCGCAAATATCAAGAGAAGCTGCGGCTGAAAGTATGATATTGCTGAAAAACAGCGACAATGCCTTGCCTCTCAAAAAGAGCGGTGCGACTATCGCATTGTTTGGTAACCACGGTTATGACCTGATAGCAGGCGGAACGGGAAGTGGTGATGTAAATAAACCTTATGTAGTTTCTTTAAATGAAGGATTGACCAACGCCGGTTATAAACTGGATGACGGCCTGGCACAAAATTACAAAGGCTACCTTGCTGATTATGCCGCAAAACATCCGAAGAAGTCGTTAATGCAGGAACTGATGAACCCAACGCCATTTGCGCCTGAGTATAAATTTGACGCAGGCAGTGCAGGTCAAAAAGCAGATGTATCGGACGTGGCGATCATCTACATTGGCCGAAATGCAGGCGAAGGTAACGACCGTAAAGTGGCAGATGACTACGAACTGACCAGTTTGGAAAAAGAAATGATCACAAGCGTTTCTGATGCTTTCCACGCAAAACACAAACCGGTTATTGCGGTGTTGAATATTGGTGGCGTGATCGACGTAACCGCATTCCGCGATAAGGTGGATGCTATATTGCTGGCCTGGCAGCCTGGTGAAGAAGGCGGCAATGCTATTGCTGATGTTTTGAGCGGTAAAGTTAACCCTTCAGGTAAGCTGGCAACTACTTTTCCTGAGTCTTATAATGATGTATCTTCTGCAAAAAATTTCCCGGGTAAAGAATTTCCTGAAAAGGCAACACAGGGTGTAATGGGCAGATCTGTACCTGCCGAGGTTGTTTACCAGGAAGGCGTTTATGTAGGCTACCGTTACTTCAATACCTTTAAAGTAAAACCGGCTTATGCGTTTGGTTACGGACTTTCTTACACCAATTTTTCCTATAGCAAACTAACATTAAGCGGCGCGGCCTTTAATGGCAAGATAACAGCAACGGTAACTATTACCAATACGGGTTCAGTTCCTGGTAAAGAAGTGGCAGAATTGTATCTGAGCGCTCCGCACAAGAGTATGGATAAACCGTCGGAAGAGCTAAAAGGCTTTGCCAAAACCAAAATGCTGAAACCGGGCGAATCTCAAACTTTGACCTTTACACTTGATGCAAAATCTTTGGCATCTTTCGATACCGCGCAATCGGCTTGGGTGGCTGATGCCGGCGAATACGATGTTAAGATTGGCGCTTCAAGCGAGAATATCAAATTAGAGAAACCATTCAATTTGGATAAATCTATTACCGTTGAAAAAGTGCACAAAGCTTTGGCTCCTCAAGTGAGCATTGATGAGTTGAAAAGCAAATAAAAAACTCATAAAATAGTTAACTGGTCTTATGCCTCCCGGATGATTGATCCGGGAGGCTTTTTTGTGCAGGCTACTCGCAGGGTGATTGTACTTCAAATATTCGTTTCCCGCCAACAAAAAAGGATAGTTCGTGACAGATAAGGACAGTTGGGAAAAAGTTGTAAATTACCTTAGCAAAAATTATTAATCAACCAATTAGCTTAAATTAAATGCAGGTAATATTCGGAGTAATCTTCCATTTTATCGGTGGTTTCGCGTCTGGTAGTTTTTATATTCCTTACAAAAAAGTAAAGGGTTGGGCCTGGGAAAGTTTCTGGATAGTGGGTGGATTATTCTCGTGGCTTATCGTTCCACCGATAGCCGCCTGGCTTACTATTCCGGGCTTTGCTGATATCATTCACCAAACCAATGGTAGTATAATTTGGCTTACTTACTTTTTTGGCCTGCTCTGGGGCATTGGAGGATTGACTTATGGCCTTGGTGTCCGTTACCTCGGCGTTTCATTGGGCAGTACGATCATTTTAGGACTTTGTTCAGTGTTTGGTTCGTTAGTGCCTTCGGTTTACTACAGTCTTTATCCGAAAGCGGGTAAAGATAATTTCGGTACACTGCTGCATACCCACTGGGGGCAGATGGTGCTGATCGGCATCATTGTGTGCGTTATAGGAATCATCGTTTGCGGCAAAGCCGGAACGATAAAGGAGAAAGACCTACAAAAAAACCAAACAGCAGCTGCGGATAACAAAGAATATCATTTCGGCATAGGGATATTTGTGGCTATCGTTTCTGGTGTGCTGAGTGCATGCTTCAATTTCGGTATCGAGGCAGGCAAGGATATGGCCGAAACCGCTAACCACTTGTGGCAGGCGTCACATCCTGGCCAGGGAAATTTCCTCTTTCAAAACAATGTTACCTATGTGCCCTTATTATGGGGAGGGCTGACCACTAACTTTATCTGGTGCATGATCCTGAACGCACGCAACAAGACATTTGATAATTATACCGATAAAAAAACGCCATTACTGAAGAACTATTTGTTCTCGGCATTGGCAGGTACAACCTGGTTCCTGCAGTTTTTCTTCTACGGCATGGGCGAGAGCAAACTGGGTAACGGGGCAAGTTCATGGATACTGCACATGGCATTCATTATCCTGGTCGCCAATGCATGGGGGTTGATTCTAAAAGAATGGAAATGTGTCAGCAAAAAAGCATTTGCGACGGTGACTGCCGGTATATTGATCATTATTATTTCTGTCCTCCTGGTGGGGTACGGGAACTCATTAAAAGCTTAAAATAAATATCTGATATGAAAACTACTGCTGATTTTAAATATGTGAGTTATCTGTGGGATGACGCAGCAGCCGAAAAATTAAAAGGCAACGAGGTGGATTTGCTGATCTACAGATCAAACCTGCTCGGTGCCGATCTGCGCCTGACCAATTATGGCGGCGGTAACACTTCGTGCAAAGCCATGGCCAGCGACCCGCTGACCGGTGAGGAAACCGAGGTGATGTGGATCAAAGGATCAGGTGGTGATATTGGAACACTTAAAAAAAGCGGGCTTGCGGCACTATATGTAGACAGACTGCGCAGCCTGAAAAATGTATATCGTGGGCTGGAATTTGAGGACGAGATGGTGGAGCTGTTCAATCATTGCATCTATGATCTGAATTCAAAAGCGCCATCTATCGATACACCTTTGCACGGTTTTCTGCCCTTTAAACATATTGATCACTTACATCCGGACGCAGCAATTGCTATCGCGGCAGCAAAAGACGGGAAGCGCATAACGCACGAATTATTTAGTGGCACAATTGGTTGGGTAGAATGGCAAAGGCCCGGTTTTGATCTGGGTTTGAAATTAAAAGAGTGCCTCGATAATAATCCGGGTATCCGGGGCATTATGCTGGGTTCGCATGGCTTGTTCACCTGGGGTGACACGGCTTATGAAAGTTATGTCAATACTTTAGAAGTGATAGAACGTTGCGCCGCTTACCTGGAAGACAACTACGGCAAAAAGGGCCCAGTATTTGGCGGGAGAAAGATGGAAAGCCTGAACGAAGAAGGCCGCAAAAAACAAGCTGCGGCTATTGCGCCAATACTGCGTGGTTTTTGCTCAAGCGAACGCCACATGATTGGGCATTTTACGGATGATGCTCGCGTGCTGGAGTTTATCAACTCTAATGATTTGGATCGTCTCGCTCCAATGGGAACCAGTTGCCCTGATCATTTTTTAAGGACAAAAATCAGTCCGCTGGTGCTTGAGTTGAAGCCGGATGAAGACTTATCAGATGTAAAAGCAATCAAGGAGAAGCTAAAACCTGCCTTCGAAGCTTATCGCAAAATGTATACGGAGTATTATGAGAACTGCAAACACCCTAACAGTCCGCCTATACGTGACGCCAACCCGGTGATCATTCTTTATCCGGGCGTGGGTATGTTTTCCTTCTCAAAAGATAAACAAACTACACGTGTGGCATCCGAGTTTTATATCAACGCCATTAATGTGATGAAAGGCGCTGAAGCAGTTTCGCAATACACTTCATTACTTCGCCAGGAAGCCTTTGATATCGAGTACTGGCTGTTGGAAGAAGCAAAATTGCAGCGCATGCCAAAGCTAAAAGCTTTATCCGGCAGGATCGCCCTTATAACCGGCAGTGCGGGCGGCATTGGTAAAGCTATCGCGAAGAAATTTGTAGAGGAAGGTGCAGTTGTGATTTTAAATGACATGAATTCAGAACGATTAGAAGGTGCAGGCGAAGAGTTTAAAAAGCAATTTGGTAAAGATGCCTACGCCACGGCAATACTGGATGTGACAAAACAAGAGCAGGTCGAAGATGCCTTAAATATAGCCGCATTAGTCTTTGGCGGCGTAGATATTGTAGTGAACAATGCAGGTTTGTCTATCTCCAAGTCAATTGGTGACCACACAGAAAAGGATTGGGATTTGCTTTATGATGTGCTGGTGAAAGGCCAGTTTTTCGTCACCCAGGCTGTAGTAAAAGTAATGCAAAAACAGGCCATTGGTGGCGATGTGATCAATATTGTCAGCAAAAACGCTTTGGTAAGTGGTCCGAATAATGCCGGGTATGGAAGTGCCAAAGCAGCGCAACTGCATCTAAGCAGATTGAACGCTGCAGAGTTAGGCGCTGATGGTATTCGCGTAAATGTGGTAAACCCGGACGCCGTGATCAGCGATAGCAACATCTGGGCAGGCGGCTGGGCCGAAGGTCGTGCCAAAGCTTATGGCATTACGGTTGAAGAATTGCCTGCTTATTACGCCAAACGCACCTTACTTAACCAGGTGATATTACCACAGGATATTGCCAACGCATGCTTTGCTTTCGTAGGCGGATTGCTGAATAAATCAAC
>JAFAKI010000402.1 GCA_019235595.1 Mucilaginibacter sp.
TCATTTTCGAGCCAGCGATAAGGGTCGGGAACTGCTGTGCCGAAATAGGTATCAACAGTATCAACTTTTTTGGTTTGGGGATAGGGAAGCGTCTTGATATTCATACTTTGTGCAAAGGTATAACTGGTTATGTAAGCAGTTACAACAATTAAACAGGCAATTTTTTTCATTGCAATATCTATTTAAGCCTTAAAGATAATTTTTTAGGCCGAAAGGCAAAAATGTTTCCTGTGGTTTAAAAATCTCCTTGACAGTTTTGGCTAAAGCCATTCCATATTGTTATTTACTCCGTCCCATAAATGGGCCGGCAATGAATTTGCATTAACTATTCATTGCCGATTGGCTTTAGCCAACGGTTGAGTTGAAATCCATCAATCGGCCTTAACCAAAAATTATGCATCTTTTATTCTAAAAGTGTTTTCTTCATCCGTAAAACAAAAAATCCCGGCATTTTTGGCCGGGATCTCTTATATTCTTTATCAGATTACTGCGCCTGCGGATTAACCGGGTTGCTGGTGTATTTGCTGCCCAGATTGATATAGTCAGTCAGGATTTGTCCTGCTTCTATCTTCAGAAAATCCAGGTCTTCATTTCTGGGCCTGGTTTCACCTTTTTTCAAAGCCTTAAACCCTAACGCTACCCTCTTGTTGTTTTCACGATCAAATGACTTGGCCTCATCCGAATCGCGTTCTTTTTTAAGCTGTGTTTCGTTTAGGGTCACACTTTTTTCGTTTTCACGCTTGGTGAAATCGGCAATATCGTCCATCAGGTATTTGTAGCTGTTGCTGGTGCTCATGCGTTGATCATGCAACTTAGCCAATTGAGGCACCACTGCAGTAAAGTCGCCCACCTTGGTGTAAGTACTTTTCGCTATCACATCAAATGGCAATGCTGAAGGCTCGGTATCTTCACCATATTTATCCATTGGAATAACAGACGGGAACTTAATATCAGGCGTTACCCCTTTATGCTGGGTTGAATTTCCGCTGATACGATAGAATTTAGCAATAGTCAGGTTCAATTGTCCCAACCGGCTTTGGCTGCCTGTAGAAACTGTTTTATCAGACTTGTTGCCCACTTTTGCCATTAACTCGGCCAAAACTGATGGCTTGATCACCCTATCCAAATCGATGGCATTTTGTACAGTACCCTTACCGTAAGTTTGAGTGCCCAGGATCAGCGCGCGGCCATAATCCTGCATTGCGCCTGCAAATATTTCGGATGCCGATGCGCTGAAACGGTCAACCAGAACAGCTAAGGGTCCCGAGTAGGCAATCGCCGGGTCTTCGTCATTATCTACTTCTGTTTGATCGCGTGCATCACGAACCTGCACTATCGGACCGGTTTTGATAAATAATCCACCAAGATCAATGGCTTCCATTAACGAACCGCCGCCATTTTCGCGAAGATCGATCACTACGCCGTCCACATTTTCGCGTTTCAGGGTATCCAGTATCAGTTTCACGTCGCGGGTTGTGCTCTTATAGTTCGGGTTGCCTGATTTATAGTCGTTATAGTCGATATAAAACGCCGGGATGGATATAATACCGATCTTAATTTCCTTACCGTTCGAGTTGTAAGTCTTTATTTCTTTTTTAGCCGACTGATCTTTTAAAATGATTTTTTCGCGAACCATTTCCACCACCTTAGGCTTGCTACTGGTGCTGCTGCCTTTTGGCAATACCTCCAAACGAACGATGGTTCCTTTTGTACCACGGATAAGCGCGATAGCATTTTCAATCCTCCAGCCTATTACGTTCTGAAACTCGCCGGTTTTGCCTTGTGCCACACCTATAATGCGGTCTTCGGGCGATAATTGCTTACTCTTATCCGCCGGGCCCCCAGGTACAATCGTCGTTATGGTTACATATTCATCTCTTGATTGCAGCGTAGCGCCAATGCCTTCCAGCGAGCGCGACATTTCGATATTGAAATTCGCGGCATTTGCCGGGTTAAAATAGTTGGTATGCGGGTCGATAGCATTAGTGAATGCATCCATAAATATTTGGAACACATCCTGGTTGTTCAGCTTGTTGGATTGTGACAACAGGCTCTCGTAGCGTTTTCTTAAAGTTTCCTTGTCCTTGGCCAGGTCAGGGTTCGCCATTTTCAGGTTAAGCAGGTCGTATTCTACCCGCTCAGTCCAAGCTTTATTCATCTCATCTTCCGAGGCAAAATAGGGTAGACTGTCCCGGTCGAAAGTGAAGGTTTCATGGCCATTGAAGTCGAAATTTTTACCCAGTTGAGCCAGTGAATATTTGATACGATCGTTATAACGTTTCTGATAAACATTAAACATGTAGAATACATTAGACAGATTTCCGCTTTTCAGATCGTCATCCAAAACATCTTTAAATTTGTCAAAATCCTTAATATCAGATGCCAGCAAATAATTATGATTCTCGTCAAGTGCTTTGATATAGCGTTTAAAAACCACCTCTGATAGTGAATCATTCAACGGCACCTTCTTATAATTATGCTCGCTTATGATGGTGGCTATGTATTGACATACTACACTCTGCTGTGCATCCGGCTGCAGATCATTTGATCCGTCAACCCTTTTCATAGGTTGGTTTGATGGTGATGCCTTGCATGCCAACGCGGCGCCAAGCACCAATAGAATATATAATTTCCTGAACATATCTTTTACTCTCTTTAAATCTGAACTGTAGTTTGACATCAATACTCGTGCCTGTTATGGTTTGCTAATGTAAATAAAAAGAGACAGTGTAAATACTGCCTCTGTCATAGAAATAACAATATTACAATTTATGTTTTATTTGAATGAATAATAACGCTGATAGTTTAAAAGCCGTATGAGGCCAATGTATTTATAATGTCTTTTTTTCTCCGCCGGCGGTGCCTTCTGCATACTTAACATCGGTTTTTGCTGGAGTTGTGTTGTTTTGAGCTAATAAGAGTATTTTCTTCTCAATATCAACGGTTTCGGCCTGCATGCCGAGCGAGCGTGCAAAATCTCTGGCTTCCATCAGGTCGGCCCGTGCAGATGGAATATCTCCTATATTCATTTTGATTACTGCAAGGCCGAGCAAGTTTGACATCGTATGCTTATCGTCGTTTTGCTGGCGCGATATGGTGTTGCTCTGCAAGTAATACCATTTGGCTTCCGACCAGCGATGCAGTTTGACATACAAAGCCGCCAGATCGCTAAAGTTATAGCTGGCGTCGTTATAAACCCTGAACCGCATATTATGCTTAGCCAACTCCATTACCATTTTTGAGGTAGCCTCAAGGGTAAATTCATTGGGTTCAAAAACAACCGGTTTAACCTGTATACTGTTTAACGCTAATGTGTTGGGGCTTACAAACTGATGCCCTTTCGCGGGCGGAAGGGCGGGTAATATGATGTGCTTTTTTTTGAAACCGATCTTACTCCAGAATTGGGCCGAGGCCGAAAAACTGATCAGGCAAAAGAAAATGATTAGTCTAAAACGCATTAATTCTATCCCGGTGCTACTAATTTATTTTGCTAATATACATATAAAATTGATTAACAAGCAATTATGAGGTTTAATTAAAAACTTCCAACTGCCCGTCGTGCAGGGCCCACACCATATATGGGTGTGTATCAGCATGAAAAGTATCACCGTTGGCAGCAATCCCAATCACCCCTGCACACCCGTTAAACGGTTTTAGTTCATGTAAGGTTTTAAGGGTGGCAGCTTGTATGGTCATGCCATCCGTAACGCGGGTGACTATCTTTGGAGCTACAGCCCCGCTTACGATATCTTCCCCAATACCGGTGCAGGATACCCCGGCGTGTTCATTTACATAATTTCCCGCCGCCGTAGCCGAATCGCTTACTCTGTACGGTATCTGGAACCCTTTGCCCCCGGTAGATGTTGCCGCA
Source organism: Mucilaginibacter sp. (assembly GCA_019235595.1). Classification (GTDB taxonomy): domain Bacteria; phylum Bacteroidota; class Bacteroidia; order Sphingobacteriales; family Sphingobacteriaceae; genus Mucilaginibacter. The sequence goes on from JAFAKI010000402.1 coordinate 3,872, forward strand.
GCCAAATCACCATAAATATCCATTGCTACACAACCTACCGTACCCATACGTATCGAATCACTGAGCCTTCTTTCATATTCGCGGCGGCGCATTGGCGTTTCAGGGTTATAATAAGGGAAGCCATTGTAACGGGCAAACTCAATGGCGCCTTTTCCGCTCAACACTTTGTCTTCCCGGCTCATCAGTTTTTCGGCCACACGGATAGGGTTTCTGACCCCTTCTATATTGATAACACCCGAAAACTGTAAGGATTTGCCATCCATCAGGGATGCACTCATTCTTATCTTACCGTCGCTTTGAATTTGCGAACCTGTCCCTGCATTAAAAAGATCGCAATCTTCAAGTAATGCCACGGTATACACCGCCGTTTCGATGGCATTGTGTGTCTGAAGATGCCGGTAACCCAATTGCACAATCTCCCGCAATGCCTCCTGCTTGGCATACCTTACCTCTTCGTTTGTTTTCCACTCGCTAAGAAAGCCCCCATGAATAATCAGTTTCATCGGCAAGTACTTTAAGTTATCAACCAGATAAATTGCGACGGCGCAGGTTTCGGAGTATATATCAAATTTAAGTACAAAAAATTCATAAGCCAAAACTTATAAATTAATATTCCCCTAACGGTTTTTGGCCGGATTGATTACCTGTCGCGTCAAAAAAATGCCTCTCTTGTCGCAAAAAAGCGACTTTATTTAGATACAACTGCTTTAGCGGAAGACGGTCGCGGGGTGCTTAAATAAAAATGCCATAACAGCATGGCGGCCAGGCTGCGGTAAGGGCTCCATTGTTCGGCTATCAGCAGCATTTCTGTTTGGGTGATGGAATGATGTAGTTGCTTGATCCTTTTTAATGCATTCACTGCCGCTAAATCACCGATAGGAAAGATATCGGCGCGTTGCAGGGCAAACATCAGGTATACATCGGCCGTCCAGTTACCGATACCTTTCAGCGCGGTTAATTGCGCGCGTACTTCCTCATCGGGTAGATGATAGAATTCATCTAACTTCAGTTGCCCACTCAGCAAGGCCTCAGCCAGGTATTTAATATAACCGCTTTTTTGACGGCTGACGTAACAGGCGCGCATTTCTTCATCAGTGAGGAGGAGCACCCGGGCAGGCGTTAATTCCTGCAAACGTTCTTTCAATTTATTCAAAGCAGACAAAGCCGATGCCAGCGAAACCTGCTGCTCCAAAATAATATGCACCAGCGACTCAAAGCTATTGGGCCTCGACCAGAATGGCGGATGGCCATAGGTATCAATAATATATTGAAGTTCGGGATCGGCGGCTGCCAATTGATCACAGATAGAGTGGTAATTGGATTGATCAAACTGGTGTATCATATAATTGTTCCTAAAATACTAATTTTTTTAGGATTTGAATTTTTAATTCCGAATTTTACTACATGAACAATTTGCCGCCATTAGCTGAGCGCATGCGCCCGAAGTCGCTGGATGATTATGCAGGGCAGAAACACCTGGTCGGGAAGGGTGCGGTATTGCGCAAAGCCATTGAATCGGGCTCACTGCCGTCTATGATTTTCTGGGGACCGCCGGGAGTAGGTAAAACCACTTTGGCTTATATTATTTCGCAGACTTTATATCGCCCATTCTTTTCATTAAGCGCAATCAATTCAGGCGTAAAGGATGTGCGCGAAGTAATCGAAAAGGCATCACAATTGAAGGAACTGGGTGAAACGCTGCCCATATTATTCATTGATGAAATACACCGCTTCTCCAAATCGCAGCAGGATTCCCTTTTGGGTGCTGTAGAGCGAGGTATCGTCACTTTAATAGGTGCTACGACTGAAAACCCTTCGTTTGAGGTGATTTCAGCGTTGCTGTCGCGGTGCCAGGTGTATATTCTTCAACCTTTAGAGGAAGATGACCTGGTGAACCTGCTCGACAAGGCGATGAAGGAAGATGAGGTGCTAAAACAAAAAAACATCGAGGTTAAAGAATATGAAGCTTTGCTCCGGCTTTCAGGCGGCGATGCCCGTAAACTGCTCAATATTTTTGAATTGCTGGTAAATGCCTTTCCAACCAAACGGATCGTAATCACCAATGAGGTCGCCTTGCAGCATGTGCAGCAAAACATGGCGCTGTATGATAAAACAGGCGAACAACATTATGATATTATTTCGGCCTTTATCAAATCCATGCGCGGCAGCGATCCGAATGGGGCCGTTTACTGGCTAGCACGGATGATCGTTGGTGGCGAAGACCCTCTATTCATTGCCCGACGCATGCTGATCCTTGCTTCAGAAGATATCGGCAACGCTAATCCAAATGCCTTACTATTGGCACAATCCTGCTTTGAGGCGGTGAATGTGATTGGCTGGCCGGAGTCGCAGTTGATCCTTTCGCAAACGGCCATTTACCTCGCAACGTCGGCTAAAAGTAATTCAGCCACTACGGCCATCGGAGCGGCAATTGCTCTCGTAAAAGAGCATGGTGATCTGCCCGTGCCTTTACACCTGCGTAATGCGCCAACCAAACTGATGAAGAACATCGGCTACGGCCAGGACTACAAATATGCGCACAGCTATGATGGCAATTTTGTAGACCAGGATTTTCTGCCCGAAGCCATACGCGGAACAAAAATTTATGATCCGGGTAATAATTCCCGCGAAGCGGAAACCAAAGAAAAATTAAAGAAGCTTTGGGGCGAGAGGTATAAGTATTAGTTTTGGCATTACGAATCTCGAAAGTTCTATTCACTATTCACCGCTCACCATTCACTACTCACCATTCACCACTCACAACAAGAAATGTATTCTATCCGACAAGCCACCCCATCCGATCTTGAAACCATAAGAGAAATTGCCGAAAAAACCTGGTGGGCAACCTATTCGCCTATATTGGAGAAAGAACAGATCGAGTTTATGCTGAACAAGATTTATTCGACCGAAAACATCTCTGCGCAGTTAGAACATGGCACGCAGACTTATTTACTGCTGATTGAAGATGGTAAACCTGTTGCGTTCGCTGGTTATTCTCCGCGCGAAGAAGATCCTGATATTTATAAGCTTCATAAACTATACTGCCTGCCCGAAACACAGGGAAAGGGTTATGGCAAAATACTGATCAATGAGGTAGCACAGAAAACAATAGAAGCCGGCAAACACACCCTCGATCTGAACGTGAACCGCTATAACAAGGCCAAAAATTTTTATGAGAAAATGGGATTTAGTGTGGCTTATGAAGAAGATATTCCCATCGGTCCATATTGGATGAATGATTATGTAATGAGAAAAGAATTATAAATTTCTGAAGCTATGAAAGGTCAGTTAGTATATGTGGAGCTTAAAACCGGCTATAGCGATAATGGACCAGCTTGGATTGGTAAAGCCCTTTTCTCAAGAACCAGAGAAACTATTTATTTTAATGGTTTGTCATTTTTAAAGGGGGCTAGACGTAGTGGTGGCAATTATTTGGAACGTTTTAGTGGCGATTCATATTGGATTTCTGGTGTCAAAAAAGATGGGACAAATAGACATTGGGCCGGAGGTGGTAAAATTCAAATCGACAAGGATGTTGTTGTCGAATACTTAGAGTTAACTAACCAATCAAAATTACAAAGTCATTTATTTGAAATTGTTGAGTTAAACAATAACCCTCCAATAAACGAATTTCATGAAATTGAGAATAGGAAATTAAGCAATTAGTTTTTAGCCGACAAATCCATGCTTAAAGGAATGATGGGTTTCAAAAAGCATATTTATACAAACTCCCTCCTTGGGGAGGGGTGCGGCTGCTTGTGAAGTGGCAGGGAGGGGTTTCTACACCATCCATATCCTACTCGGCATGACGCAGAAACCCCTACCTTCCCTTCCCCGAGGAAGGAATCGCACATTCCACCTCTTTAATTGTTTTGAATACTTACAAATTACCTCTCCAATTTAGCTACCCTCGTAGGCGTATCCTTGCCTGCAACAATAGTGCGCGAGCTTAAAGCAATAGCCCGGATAGTCGAGGTAATATTATTTACATCTAATGTGCTAAACTCATCACCTACAGTGTGATACAGTTTGTCTATGTCAATCTGATCAGTAGAGATGGTATGTGCCGGAACACCTACTTTGGCCAGCGACGCGTTATCACTGCGGTAAAACAGGTCCTGGTCCGGATATGGATCCGGATAAAATTTAAAGGCTGTCTTCTTTAAATTCTTTTGCAATATTTTGCCGAAGTCCGATCGGTCAAACCCAGTAATAAAGGCTGAATTCTTACCCCATTTGGATGCTTTGCCAATCATTTCGATATTGAACATGGCCACTACTTTATCCGGTTCAACCGTTTTGGCAAAATATTGAGAGCCGTATTCACCAATTTCCTCAGCTGTAAAGGCAACAAAAACCAAAGTGCGGGCATTATTGTGCAGTTTTTTATAATATCTCGCCAGACTGATCACAGCGGTCGTCCCCGAGGCATCATCATCGGCGCCGTTGGCTATACTGTCGCCTTTAACTGGTGCAATAATGCCCAGGTGGTCATAATGGCCCGAAAATACCACGTACTCGTTAGGTTTGGTTTTGCCGGGAATGATGCCTGCTACATTGAACAATGGCAGTTCTTTGCTGGTTACTTCGTAGTTAACCGTAAATGATTTTACGTCATCAAAGGTGCCTAACACAAAGGCCAGGTTGGTCTTCTTTTCAGGGTTATCTTTAAAGGCTACACTACCACCGGCAACATAATTGTGAATACGTTTGAACAGATCGCTGAACTTCGGATCAACCAGAATCAGTGTATTTTTTCCGATGTGACTGGTTGACATAAAGATTTTTCGGAGGTTGCTGTCAGGAGTTACTTTTATTATTTGCGCATCTTCAAGCTTATTCCAGCTAAATGATTCGCTTCCTTGAACTGCAACATTTTCAGCCGGAACCGGTGTGCCGTTTATGCTGACCTCGGCTTTGGTTGGTGTTTTCTTGATCATCGTAAAATTCTGACGATAACCAGTGTTGCCCTGCATTGGTTTTAGCCCGATCTTTTTATACTCGCTTTCGATAAACTGAGCAGCTTTTTCGATGCCGGGAGTAAAGGTGGCCCTGCCCTGCATATCATCTGCAGAAAGGGTTTTGATGATGCGTTTCACGTCCTCCTGGTGGATTATTTTATTGACATCCTGCGCATAGCTGCCGCAGGCCATCGCTGTCAACGCGATTAAGGTTATAAATCTTCTCATGATTATTTGACTTTGGTCGATAACCAATTGTTACGGAAGTCTGTTTGTTCTTTGCTTAACTCCTTGCCTGCCTTTTCATAGGTCACCACTTCAAAGTTGGGGCTTTCTTCGAGTGTAATGGTAGTTTCGTGTTCACCAGTGCGGTTTTTGTATTTTACAACAACCTTATCACCAGGTTTTTTTGCAGAAACAATATCGGTAAACGATTGTCCATCTTTTACTTCCTTCCCATCCGCTTTTAGAATAATATCACCTACGTCCAAACCTGCTTTATATACAGGCGTGCCAATAATACTTACTTGTACCGGCAGTCCTGCTTCATCTGTAATGCGTGCCTCTCCCGAACGCCCACGATTGCGACTATAACTCAACGGCCCAGCCCAACCTTTACCCGGTGCAGCTTTGCGCAGCAATAATCCGGCTTTAGCTAGCAATGCTGCATAATCATTCTTTTCGATGCCATAGATGTATTTGTTAAAGAAATCGGCGGCGAATTTTGGGTTCTTGGTTACTTTGGCCAGGTCGGCTTGCAGATCGGAGATGGTATAAGGTTTCATCACCTTGCCACGATCAAGCCAAACAGTGCGCATGTAATCGTCCAGCGTCAAGTTAAATTCTGATCTCAAACGCAAATCGAGCGCCAGGGCTATTGCACCTCCATAGGTGTAGTAGCTCGTGAACATATTGGCCTGGTTGTTTGGGTCGATAGATACCCCTGCGTCCGCGAACACTGAGTAACGGCTCATTTGCGTCGCCGGGTATTTTGCCGCACCGGGCGTGTTTAATATTTGGTTTACTAAACCTGCAACTGTGCGGGTGTATTCATCTGTGGTACGAAAACCTGCTCTCATCAGCAGTAATTCACCATAATATTGGGTAAAGCCTTCGGCAAACCAAAGCTCGCTGCTCATATCGGCATGCTCAAAATTAAACGGCTCCAGTGATTTTGGACGAATACGTTTTACATTCCAGCTATGAAAATACTCGTGGGAGTAAGTGCTCAAAAGCCTTAACTCGTTACCGCTAATTTTTTCTACCGGATGTACGATACAGGTAGAGTTACGGTGCTCCATACCATCACCTGAATTGGTGGGGTAAACATCATCCAGGAAGGTATACTCGCCATAATCATAAGCAGGCAATTCGCCAAAAACGGCTTTTTCTTCCAGCACCATACGGCCGACCTGCTTTGCAAACGCATCTATTACAGCCTGATCGTCATCCGAGTGAATTACCAGGTTGATCTTTTCTTTTTTGCCGTTATTATCCACAT